>JBAIXJ010000870.1:0-1735 GCA_037916645.1 Opitutales bacterium
CTGGAAGGCGGGGGCCGGCTCAGCCGCGCACCTGGCCCGCGCCGGTGACGACGTACTTGTAGCTGCAGAGCTCGCGCAGGCCCATCGGCCCGCGGGCGTGGAGGCGGTCCGTGCTGATGCCGATCTCCGCGCCGAGGCCGAATTCGAACCCGTCGTTGAAGCGCGTGCTGGCGTTCCACAGCACCACCGCGCTGTCCACCCCGGCCAGGAAGCGCCGCGCCGCGGCGGCGTCCCGCGTGACGATCGCGTCGGTGTGGGCCGAGCTGTCGCGGTTGATCGTGGCGATCGCCTCCTCGAGCGAGGGCGTGACGCGCACGGCCAGGACCAGGTCGAGGAATTCCGTGTGGAAATCCTCTGGCTGCGCCCCGCGATGCGCGAGGCCGTGCCGCTGAAGGATGGCGGCGCTGGCGGCGTCGCACCGGAGTTCGACCTTGCGGTCGAGCAACGCGCGCGCCAGGCGCGGGAGCTGGGCCTCGGCCGCCGCCGCATGGACGAGGAGCTGTTCGGCGGCGTTGCAGACGCCGGGACGCTGGGCCTTCGCGTTGACGACGATTTGCTCGGCCATCGTGGCATCGGCGTCGCGGTCGACGTAGACGAAGCACACGCCCTTGAAATGCTTGATCACCGGGATGGTGGCATTCTCGGCGACGAAGCGGATGAGCTCCTCGCCGCCGCGCGGGATGATGCAATGCACCAGCGTGTCGAGCTTGAGCAGCGTCGTGAGGGCGGCCCGGTCGGTGGTCGGAATCAGCTGGACAGAATCGGCGGGCAGGCTGTCCGCCTTCGCCAAGGCTTCGGCGGACGAGGCGGGCGTTGCTTGGCCGGACAGGGCGCGATGAATGATTTCGGTCAGCGCCTGGTTTGTACAAAATGACTCCCGCCCGCCTCGCAGAATGGCGGCGTTGCCGGATTTGAGGCAGAGCGCGGCGCAGTCGATCGTGACGTTGGGCCGGGCCTCGTAGATGATGCCGATGACGCCGATGGGCACCCGGACCTTGCGGATCTCGAGGCCATTGGGGCGCACGGAGCGTTCCAGCTCCTCGCCGACCGGATCGGGCAGGGCGGCGACCTGGCGCACGCCCTCGGCCATCTGGGCGAGGCGCTTGGGATTCAGCGTGAGGCGGTCGATCTGGGCGTCCGTCAGCCGGTTCTCCCGGGCGGCGGCCAGGTCCCTGGCATTCGCGGCCAGCAGGGCGTCGGCCGGGGCTCCGGTGCGGGCGTCCAGCAGGTCGGCCAGCCGGGTCAGCGCGGCGTTCTTCGCCGCGGTCGGCGCGGTCGCGAGCGCGAGCGACGCCGCCCGCGCACGGCGGGCGAGGTCGGTGACCAGCGATTGGAGGTCGGCGGACATCAGCCCGCTAGGCTCACGCAAAGACGCCGAGGCGCAAAGAGATTTTTCAGCCGCCGACGGGCACCCGACATTCGCCGTCTGCGTCGTGCGATGGAAACTCGGGCGCCGTTGCGACTCTGCGGCTTGGCGCGATGGTGCCTTGGCCCAAGTCAATCAGTGGCAGTTCACCGCAGATGGCGCGGATTGACGCGGATTGACCGGAGGTCAATGGCGTCGCCCTCTGGAAATAAGCCCGCCACCTGGTGAGACGAAAATGAAGCCGGATCGCCCCAGGTTCCTTTGCTGAAAACATCCGCGCCTATCCGCGATATTCGCGGTTGAACTGAATGGTTCGCTTCTAGGGCTTCGGCGCCAGCCGCATCGCCCGGCGGTGCACGTCCGGCCAGT
>JBAIXJ010000871.1:0-11762 GCA_037916645.1 Opitutales bacterium
CTCGCCGGCCTGGCGATCGACGCGGTCGAGCCGGTGCCGTTCGGCACCCATCTCCTGCTCTTTGCCGCGGTCCACGTCGTCATCTTCCATCTGCGCACCCGCTTCCCGCGCGAGGAGACGGTCACGGGCGTGGTGACCGCGCTCTTCGCCAACCTGGCGCTCTTCCTCGCCCTGTCCGTGCTGCTGCTCAACGACCATCCGGCGCCCGCCACGGCGTGGCCGCGCCTCCTCGTCGACCTGCTCTGCTCCCAGCTCCTGGTGGCGGCGCTCGCGCCGTGGTTCTTCGCCCTGCAGCGGCGCGCCCTTGAGCTGGCCCGCGTGAATCTCGCCGACGAGTTCCGCCATTTCTCCTGACGCCGCCCCGTGAGCATCATCGAATCGTACAAGCCGCAGCGCCCCCGCATCCTGGTCCTGCACCTGCTCGTCGGGCTGATCGTGCTGGTGCTCACCACGGGCCTCGCCTACCGGCAGCTGTTCCGCTCGGGCGCCTACGGGGAGCGCGAGCGCCTGCAGAACCAGCGCCGCGTCCTTGTGCCCGGGCCGCGGGGCAACATCTACGACCGCCAGAACCGCCTGCTCGTCGGGAACCGGTCCCGCTTCGCGGTGACGCTCTACCTCGACGAGCTGCGCCGCGAATTCCGCCGGGAATACATCGAGGTGGTCCGCCGGTACCGGGAAAGCGAGGAGGAGGGGGCGCTGGCGCGGGGCGACCGGCCCCGGCCGAGCCAGCTTGAGCAGATCGCGCGCGCCCAGGTGGTGCAGCGCTACCTGGACCAGGTCAACCGGATCCTCGGGCGCGACGAGAAGGTCGACGTGCGCGAGCTCAACCGCCATTTCTCGCAGCAGCTCCTGCTCCCCTACATCCTGCTCGACGACCTCAAGCCCGAGGAGTACGCGCGGCTGATCGAGCAGCTCCCGGTCGAGTCGCCCCTCCAGGTCTACACCTCCAGCACGCGGTATTATCCCTATGGGGCGGCGGCCGCGCAGACCCTGGGCTACGTCGGCAGCACCGACGAGATCGACCTCGAGAATGTGCCCGGCGAGGATCTGAAGACCTACGCCTTCAAGGGCACCGCCGGCCGCGATGGGCTGGAACTGCGCTTCGACCCGCTGCTGCAGGGCAAGACCGGCGGCGTCATCTACCGCGTCGACCCGGCCGGTTTCCGGGTCAATCCGCCGCGCGACCGGCTGATGCCGGAGCAGGGCCAGAGCCTGGTCACCAGCCTCGACATCGATCTCCAGCAGGCCGCGGACAAGGCGATCGGGACCGACGACCCGGACCAGAAGGGCGCGGTGGCCGTGCTCGACGTGAACACCGGCGAGGTGCTGGTTTTGCTCAGCAAGCCCGACTATGACCTGAACGCATTCTCGCCGCACCTCAGTTCGGCCGCCGCCGAGGACATCAGCGCGCGCGGGGCGTGGCTCAACCGCGCCATCAGCGGCCTCTACGCGCCCGGCTCCACGTTCAAGCTCATCACCGCGGTCGCCGGCCTGCGCAACAACATCATCTCGGTCGACAGCTCCACGGTCGAATGCGAGGGCACCATGCGCATCGGCGGCCGCACGTTCTACTGCGACCGGACTACCACGGGCTTTGCCCGCCATGGGCTCATCGGCTTCGCCGAGTCGATCGCCCGGAGCTGCGACATCTACTACTACACCTACGGCCTGAAGATCGGGCCCGATCTCATCGCCGCCGAGGCGCGCCAGCTGCATCTCGACCAGCCGACGGGGATCGAGCTGCCCCACGAGACCTACCGCATGCTGATCCCCGATCCGGCATGGAAGCAGAAGCGGGAGAACGAGGCCTGGTTTGGCGGCGACACCGCCAACATGTCCATCGGCCAGGGCTTCATCGTCGTCACGCCCCTGCAGATGGCGTGCGCGGTCGCCTCCCTCGCCCGCGGCGAGACCGTCACCCGGCCGACCCTGCTGCACGACCCGCACCGCCGCCCCCAGCATTCGGAGCCGTTGGGCCTGACGCCGGCGCAATATGCGGCGCTGCTGGAGGGGATGGAGGGCGCCACGACCTACGGCACCGCGAATCTGCTGACGACGCTGGCCCCGCTCAAGATTCCCGGACTGACGATCGCGGGGAAGACCGGCACCGCCCAGGTCCGCACCAAGGAAGGAACGATCAACATCGCTTGGTTCGTCTGTTTCGCCCCGGTGGACCATCCGCAGATCGCCATGGCGGTCACGCTGGAGGGCGGCAAGCCGGGCGCGTTCTACGGCGGCCGGGAGTCGGTGCCGGTGGCCGCCGCCATCCTCAAGGCCTGGTGGGAGAAGAATCAGGGCTCCGCCGCGCCGCCGCCGTCGGGCGCGTGAGCGACGTCCCGGCGCCCGGACCGCCACGCCCGCCGCGCCCGGCGGAACACGGCCGCCGGCTCCGGCCAGCCGGCGCGCGGGCCGTAGCGCAGGCGCTGCAGCTCCGCCACCACCTTCCGGCTCTCGTCGCCCGACCCCCGACTCCCGACCAGCTTCTGCAGCCACCGCCCGGCCCGGCGCCGCACCGGATCGGCCCGCCCGCTCCGGTGGCGGCCGCGCAGGCGCCACCACCAGGTCCGCCCCGCCCGCCGCCAGAACTCCAGCGCCACGCCCGCCCCGACGACCACGCCGGCCCAGGTCAGCAGCCGCCGGACGTCCCACGGGCGCCGCAGCCACATCCGCGCCGACAGCCAGGCGCGGTCAAACGAGTAGCGCATCGCCGCCCCGAAGCTGTTGGTCGCATCGCGGAGCGACTGCACCAATGCGAGCTGGGTGCGCTGGTCGAAATTGACGATCCGCCGATACCAGAGGATGCGGATGGAATCGAGGCGGGCCCCCCAGCTCCGATCGGCGTTCTGCAGGTTGGCGGCCCCGCCCGCCACGTTCTGCTGGCCCGTGGTCACCGCTCCGCCGCCGGCGGTCGGATCAACGCGGAACCAGCCCGTGGCGCCGTCGTAGACCTCGCACCAGGCGTGGGCGTGCGAGTTGCGCACCATGTAGTAGTTCTCGTAGGCGTTCCAGTCGCCGCCCTTGAACCCCGTGACCACGCGGGTCGGCAACCCCGCCGTGCGCGCCAGCAGGGTGAACGCCGCGGCGAAAAGCTCGCAGTGGCCGGGCTGGCTCGTTTTCATCCACGCCACCACCGGGTCGCCGCCGCCCGCCGGCGCGGGGACCTCGAGCGAGTAGCCGTGCTTTTCCCGCAGCCAGCGGCTCGCCCGTTCGGCGAAATCATGCGGCGTGAGGTGGGCCCCGGCCGTGATTTCGTCCGCCGCCCGCCGCAGCGTCAGCCGGTCGTCCGTCCGGTCCGGCAGACCCAGGGTCGTCAGCGGATACGCCGGACGGGACCGTTCGTCGGCCGCCTCGGGCGCGCCGCCGCGGTCCGGTGTCGCGGCGCGCGCTTCCTGCAGGATGCCGGCAAAGCGCCGGTCGGGGATGAAGCCGTCCGTCGCCATGCCGTCGATGCGATAGGCGGTCATCGCCACCGGTTCGTTGCGGAGCGCGAGCATGAGCAGCATGTTCTGCTGCTGGAACCACTGCGGCTCGCGGAAGCGGAGCAGGTAAAACGGGCCGGCCAGCGGCAGGTGCCGGCTGATGCCGGATTCAAAATAGAACGTCCAGAAGACCGCGGCCGCCCGCGGGGGCCGGGCCGGGCCCATCGCATACGGCGCCTGCTGGGCGCTGATCAGCATTTCGTTTTGCAGGCGCCGGGACGTGCGCAGGGTGCCGTTCTTGTACTCGTCCAGCACCACCATCCGCCAGTAGGGCACCACCGGCACGCGCGCCGGATCCGACACATCGACCCGCAGCGCCACCGAGTTGTCCTGCTGGATGTCGACCACGTCGCCCAGCCGGATCGTGTCCGAAAACCCCGTGCGGCTCTTCTTGGACATGAACCGCTCGAGGAAAAAGCTGCTTTCCAGCTGAAACCGGGGAATCGCCATGAACAGCAGTGCCGACACCGTCACGACACCGAGGAACAGCCCGGCGCCGAGCGCGAGCAGGCGCCAGTCCGTCACGTCGCGCACCCGGCGGGCCAGCCGCCGCCAGCGGACGCGGGCCCAGGCCGGCACCCCCGCCGCGGACGCTGGCGCCGGGGCCGCCGGATCGCCCTCGATCCCCTCCACCAGGGTGATGACGAACAGGAAGGCCAGCGTCACCGCCGTGAACACGAGGATCTGCACGGCGAAGGTCAGCGAGACCGTGAGCACGCCGGCGATCATCACGAGGAACAGGCCGAGGATGATGACCTGCAGGTCGTCGCGCTTCTTGCGGTAGCTGCCGCCGCGGTACAGCAGGAGCAGCAGATCCAGCCGGATCATGGCCGGCAGCACCTCGCCGGTGGAGTAGAGGTCCCACGCGAAGAAGATCACGATGAACGGGAAGGCCAGCTTGTGGGCCAGCGGCGGGAGATGGGCCGGCAGCGTGGGGCGCACCAGGGTGGCCAGCACGACGATGCCGGCCGCGGCGGCCAGCACCCACGCGTTGATCTCAAGGTAGAAGACGGTCGCGATCGAGATCAGGGCCAGCCCGTTGCCGAGCAGCCACCGGACCTGGTGCAGCTCGTCGAGGTTAAGCTGTGGCCGTCTTGTTTCCATCGACGAAGGCCGCCACGCCCCGCACGCCCTCGGGCGCGAAGGTGATCACGTTGCGGCGTTGCATCACAAACGGGGGCCGGGACGCTGATGCGGCCGTGCTCGCTTCATCCCCCACCTGCTGACCTCTGACTTCTGTCCTCCCGCCTTCGCCCAAGGGCTTCGGCGCGGCAGGCTGACCGCTGACTTCCGCCCTCTGATCTCCGTCCTCCGGCTCAAGCACCGCCACCCGGTCGAGAAACGACTCCAGATCGCGCACGCGCCGGATGGGCAGCGGCTCCTCGGCGTTCACCGCCGTCAGGACCAGCTGGCCCGCCGTGAACAGATCCTCGGCCAGCGTGCACGCCAGCCCGCAGAGCAGCTCGAACTGCTCCGGCCGCAACCACACGGCGGCCGGCGTCTGGAGCCAGAGCGAAAAGCCCTCGGCGCTCTCGGCCGCGAACTGCCGGACCAGGAGCTGGCGCAGCCGCGCGCTTGCCTTCCAGTGGATCAGCCGGTGGGAGTCGCCCGGCTGGTAGCGCCGCAGGGCGAGCAGGTCGTCGCTCGACCCGGGCCGCGCCACCCGCTCGCCCTCGGATTGCCGCAGCGCCGCGGCCGGGCGCAGGACCCGGTACGCCACGGGCGCCGGCCAGACCACCGCCTCGCGCCGCAGCCGGGTGCCGTGGTTCTTGCTCAGGAAGCCGAAGGGGAACAGTGAGCCGACGCTCGCCAGCTCGACGCGCACCACGCCGCGCCGGGCCGGGACGAACAGCCAGTCGAGCCGGGCCTGCTGGTCGGGATCGAGGCGCTCGCGCAGCCGCAGCCGGCCGGACATGGCCTCCGCCTCCCGGCGGGCAAAGGCGGCGCGGATGTCGGCGGACGTGGCCGTGACCGTGGACTCGGGGCGCTGCGGGCCCCGCGGCACCGGCCGCGCGCTGAGTTCGAACCACAGCCCGTGCGTCGGCAGCAGCGCCTTGCGGTTCCACAATTCCAGCGTCACCGGCGCCTCCTGGCCCGCCCGCAGCGGCGGCTGAAGCAGCAGGCGCCAGCACACGCCCCGGAGGTTCTGCCAGGACATCACGCCGCTGAGGATCAGGCAGGCGAGCAGCAGCGAAAGCGTGATGAACAGGATGTTGCTCGCCGTGTTGTAGGCGGCCGAACCGATGCCGAGCGCCATGCTGATCAGCACCATGCCGGTCAGCGTCGGCTTGATCCGGTGGCTGCGCGCCGGGAAGATGATCGACCAGAGCAGCTCGCTCCAGCGGAAGCGCCGCCGCCGCCCGCAGCCGGGGCCCTCCCACTCCGCGCTCGGAGCGGACGACTCGGCGGCGGTCTTCATCGGGTATCCCTCGCGCGGCAATCCCAAATCCCAGACGCCAATTCCCAATCGGAGTTCATGTCTCCGCCTTCCATCTGATCCGGGCTTGTTTTGGCGTCTGGATCGTTGGCGATTGGAGTTTGCCGCGCCGCGGCTAAACCGGGACCGGGATCACGCCAACGATCCGCCGCAACGCGGCGGCCACGGCGTTGCGCTCCTCCAGCGCGTCCGAGGTCTGCCGCGCCAGCGCCAGGCGGTGCCCGAACACGGGCTGCACCAGTTCGAGCACATCCTCGGGCACGACGAAGTCCCGCCCGTGGAGCAGCGCCCGCGCCTGCGCGGCCACCTTGAGCGCCATCCCGCCGCGGACGCTGATGCCCGCCTTGAACTCCGCCTCGGTGCGCGTGGCGGCCACGATCTTGAGGATGAAATCGAGCACGCTCTCCTCGATGAACACCTGGGTCACGAGCTGCTGCAGCCGCAGCACCTCGGTGCGCACGGTGACCGGGTTGAGCTGGATCGCGTCGTAGGTCATGCGCTGCGCCCGGAGGATCTCCAGCTCGTCCGCGGCCCGCGGATAGCCCATGCGGATGCGCATCAGGAACCGGTCCATCTGGCTCTCCGGCAGCGGGAAGGTGCCCTCGTAGTCCACCGGGTTCTGGGTGGCCATGACCATGAAGGGCGCGCCGACCGCGTGCGGCTCGCCGTCGATGGTGACCTTGCCGCGGTCCATCACCTCGAGCAGCGCCGACTGGGTCTTCGGCGTGGCCCGGTTGATCTCGTCCGCCAGCACGATGTTGGCGAAGATCGGCCCGGGCTTGAACACGAACTCCTTCACGTGCTCGTCGTAGATCGCGACGCCCGTCACGTCGCTCGGCAGGAGGTCGCTCGTGAACTGGATGCGGGAGAACGAGCAGTCCATCGAGCGCGCGAGCGAGTACGCGAGGGTCGTCTTGCCGAGGCCGGGCAGGTCCTCGATCAGGAGGTGCCCTCCCGCGGCGAAGCACACGAGGGTCCGCTCGATGACGTCATCCTTGCCCTTGACGGCGAGGCGCATGTTGGCCTTCAGCCGGCCGAGCGCCTGCCCCGCCTCCGCGACCTGGGCCGAGTTCATGAACTCGCTCATGGCCGCCCACGGTAGCCGCGGGCGGGGCCGGGGCAAACGCAAAGGCGCGCGGGCGGGTTGACCCGGCCGCGTTCCCGGCATTGTGTGCGGTCCACCCCATGACCACCCACGACCGCCGCATCCGCTGGGGCGTGCTCGGGTACGCGCGCATCGCCAGCAACTCGCTCATGCCGGCCATCCAGCGCGCCGCCAACTCGCAGCTGCACGCCCTCGCCTCCCGCGACGAGGCGAAGCTCGCCGACGCCCGCGCCCGGTTCGGCCTGGCGCGGACGTACCGCGCCTACGAGGACCTGCTGCGCGACCCCGAGGTCGACGCCGTCTACATCCCCCTGCCCAACTCGCTGCATCGCGAGTGGACGATCAAGGCGGCGGAGCACGGCAAGCACGTCCTCTGCGAAAAGCCGCTGGCCCTCAAGGCGGCGGAGGCGCTCGAGATGGCGGCGGCGTGCGCCGGGCACGGCGTCCGCCTCATGGAGGCGTTCATGTACCGCTACACCGAGCGCACCCGCGCGGTGCTGGAGGTGCTGCGCAGCGGCGCGCTGGGCGAGATCAAGTTTGTCAGCTCGAGCTTCCGCTACCTGATGTCCAACCCCGCCTCGATCAAGCTCAGGCCCGAGCTCGGCGGCGGCGCGCTGTACGACGTCGGCTGCTACCCGGTCAATTTCATCGGCCTCGTGGCGGACGTCATCTCGGGGAGCCCGCCCGGCACCTGCCGGCCCAAGTCGATTGCCGTCGAGTGCGTGCGCGAGGGCGGCGTCGACATGATCCTCTCGGGCCTGCTGAAGTATCCGGACGGCCTGATCGGGTCGCTCCACTGCGGCTTCAACGCCCAGGCGCGGATCTGCTCCGAGGTCATCGGCACGAAGGCGGTGCTGGAGATCCCGCATCCGTTCTTCGACAACGCCGGCCCGCTGACGCTGATCGCCGGCGAGGAGCGCCGGGAGATCCCGGTGCCCGCCAGCGACCGCTACCGGTCCGAGGTGGAGGATTTCGCCGACGCGATCTTGCAGGACCGCCCGCCGTTGCTCGGCCTGCCGGAGACCATCCGCAATCTCGAGGTGATTGACCGGCTGCTCGCCGCGAGCCGGGAACCCTGACCGGGCGCCAGCCCATTCGATTTCCGAATACCCTTGTTGGCGCGCTGATACCTGCGGGCGCCCGGGAAATCGGCTGGAATGGCGGCGGCCCGTCCGCGAAAATCCCGCCGGATGAAAACCCCGTCATTGCCGAAGCTCGTTGGCATCCTCGCCGTCATGGCGCTGGCCCTGGCGAACGCGCCCGCCGCCCGCGCGGAGGAGGCGACGCCCGGCGTTCAGGTCGCGACCATCGTCATCCCGGAGGGACTGCCGGATGCCACGGTTCGCGACGCCATCGTGCGCACCGCCGCCCGCCGGCTCTGGATCGTGATGTCGCAGAAAGAAGGCGAGGTCGTGCTCAAGCTGATCCACCGCAGCGTGGAGGCGAATCTCACCCTGCGGTACGCGGGCACGGAGATCCAGGTGTATTCCGACACCTACGCGCTCAACAAGAATGGCGAGCGGGTCAGCGCGGCTCCCTTGAACAAGGGGTGGCTCCAGAACATCCGGACCGGAATCCTCGAGCATCTCCATGCCGGCGGAGCGCCGGCGAAATGACCGGCGGGCGCGCCGCGGTCCCCTACAGCAGCTTCACCAGCGCGCTGAAATCCTCGTTCGCCGAGCCCTTCTCCTCGGCGAGCCGCAGGCGCTCGCGCACGGCCTCGAGCAGCGGCAGCCGGCCCGCGCCCGCCGTGGCCGAGGCGAGGCGCATGTCCTTGTGCATGTGCTTCACCGAAAACTGCGGGGCGAAGTCGCTCGCGCGGAGCTTGGGCTCCTTGAGCTTCGCGAAGGGGGAGTAGCCGGCGTTGCCGGCCAGCGCGGCGAAGAAGGTATCGTCGGTGACTCCCGCCCGGCGCGCGAAGGTCAGCGCCTCGCACAGGCCCTCGAGCATGACGGCGAGGTTGAGGTTCATCGCCAGCTTGAGCGCGGCGGCCTGCTCGCAGGTGCCGATGCGGATCCGGCTCACCGAGACGAGCTGGAGCAGCGGGTCGATCGCGGCCAGGTCGGCCGGATCGCCGCCGAGGTAATACACCGTCTTGCCCTCCTCGGCGGCGGGCTTGCTGCCGGTGAACGGCGCCTCGACGTAGCGCGCCCCGGTGCCGCGCACCAGCGTGGCGAAGCGGACGCTGCTCGCCGGATCGATCGTGCTCGACTGGACGATCACCTTCGCCGGCCCGAGCTTCGGCTGCAGGCGCTTGAGGATCGCGGTGACCGCGGGAGGGTCGGCGACCACGATCTGGATCACGTCGGCGGCCTCCGCCACCGCCTCCGGCGTCTTTTTCCACGCCGGCGCCGCCGGCTGCGCGGTGCGGTTCCACGTGCCCGCCAGCACGCCCGCCGCCGCGTAGCGTTTCGCCCACGACCCGCCGATGATGCCCAAGCCGATGACGCCGATGGTCTTCATAGGAAAGCCGAGCCAACGGAAACCAACGCCCGGGTGAAAGCAAATTTGCGCGGACGGGGGCGGGTGAGGCGGATCGGGCGGTAGCCTGGGGCTCGGCTCCAGCAGCGATTCCCCCTGTAGGTCGGGCTTCACGCCCGACAGAACGTTTCATTCCGAAATCGTCGGGGTAAACCCCGACTTACAACCTTGGAGAACCATTCGATTGTGGGCCGCGAGCTTGCTCGCGCCCATCTGATATCGACTCCTGGCGTCAGCAAGCTGACCGCCTACAGATCGAACCGGGCGATCCGGAAGCCACGTTGCCAGCCGATGGCCACGCCGAGTCCTACACCAGGATCTTGAACAGCCGCTGGAAGAGGCGGTTGACCTTCTCCTGGTTGGCTTTGACGAGCACCTGGAACTTCTCGAAGGAGATCTCCTCGTGCATCAGCCCGTTGGCGAAATTGTCGACCATCGCGAGCGAGTTCAGGTGCAGGCCGACCTCGCGGCAGAGGTCAGCCTCCCCCGCGAGGGTCATGCCCACGACGTCGCCCCACTGCTTCAGGAGCTGAACCTCGGCCTTCGTCTCGAAGCGCGGGCCGCGCATCTGCACGTAGATCTTCCCGGCCTTGACGTCGAACTCGGGGGCGAGGCGGGTTGCGAGGAGCGGGATGAGGTTGTTGTCGATGCCGGGCGTGCCCCCGCGGAGCTCCTCGTCGAAAAACGTCTGCGGCGGCGTCTGGATGGCGACGTAGTCGCTGCACGAGACCAGCGTCCCCGGCGGCAGCGCCGGCTTCAGCGAGCCCACCGAGTTGATCGCGATCACGTCCTCGTAGCCCAGGTCGGCCAGCGCCCGGATGTTGGCGCGGTGGTTGATGGCATGCGGCGGCAGCGGGAAGCCGTAGCCGTGGCGGTTGATGAGGAGGAAATCGCCCTGCTGCTTGTACGTCACCAGGCCGTACCTCGTCTCGATCGCGCGGACCTCCCACGCCGCAAACTGGTCGCTGTTGACGATGCTCGTGCCGGCGAGAAACGCGACTTTCATGCCTGCACTACGCCGCCGCCGGCGGGAGCTGGCAATTGCTTTCTGGGTCCGGGAAAAACGCCGACCCACCTCGTGCCATGCCGACCGCGCCCCACCCGTATCCGTAGGCTGCCTGCTTGCAGGCGCCCGGTCGGCATCGGGGTTTTGGCGCCAGCAAGGTGGCCGCCTACATCTGCAGAACGCCGCACGCCGCACATCAGGTTTGACGCCCCAAGGTCGAGTTACCAAACCAAGCCCGATGATGCCGCCCGCCCCGCCTCTCTTCCGTCGATTTGTTGTTCTCTCCCTCCTCCTCGGCGGCGCGCTCCTCGGCCGCGCGGATTCGCCCGACTGGCAGCAGCGGCACGACCAGCTCGTGACCCGCCTGCGCGCCCTGACCGCGAAGGAGGGCGACTTCGGCCCGGCGTACCGGCCGGTCTACCACGCGGCGTTGCCCTGGTACGAGCGCTGGGGCGGCCGCACCCCACACGCGGTCGACGACTGGATGATGCCGCCGGACCAGTACGCCGCCGAGCTGGCCGACGCGCTCGAGCACGGCCGCAATTTCTTCGCAGAGAACCCGCGGGCGCTCGTCCCCCTCGTGTTCGTGGCGAAGCTGCCCGACGGCCGCACCGTGGAAGCCAACTACTGGATCATCCTGCCGACCGGATTCGCCACGCCGGGCAAGACGTTCCCGCTGGTCGTCGGCCTGCACGGCTCCGGCTGGCTGGGACACTCGATCTCCTTCGTGCGCGAAACGCGCCGGCACGCCGCGGTGCGCCGGGCCTTCGAGGTCACCCCGATCAACGAGGGCGGCCCCTGGCAGATTGATCTTCTCAACGCCTACCTCGACGAGCTCCTGCGGATCTTCCCCGTCGACCCGGACCATGTCTACGTCGAAGGCCACAGCCTGGGCGCGATGGCCACGTGGGAATGGGCGCTGAACAACCCGGAGCGCTTCGCGGCGATCTCGCCCCGCGCGGGCCGCGGCGAGCCGTACCGGGCGGTGCGCCTGAAGCACATCCCCGCGTGGGTCATCCACGGCGCCAATGACGACGTCGTCCTGCCCGGCTTCGCGGACCAGATGGTGTCCGCGCTGCAGGATTGCGGCGCGAGCGTCCGGTATTCGCTGCTGCCGGGCGTGCCGCACAACATGCCCGAGGATCTCGACGAGGGCCAGGTGATCGACTGGTATCTGCGCCAGACCCGCAGCCACGAGGCTCCGCCGCCGGATCCGCGGGACACGCTCGGCCTGACGCCCGCCGGGTTCTCCCC
>JBAIXJ010000872.1:0-2954 GCA_037916645.1 Opitutales bacterium
AGCCTGCCGCCGTCGGTCCGCACCACGCGCGTTCCGACCAGGAATTTGCCCACGGTGCGCCCGCGCCACCACGCCGTGATCAGGGTGAAATAGACGCCGGCCCAGCCGAACGTCAGCCCAAAGGTGCGGCTGAGATCGGCCACCGCGTTGAGCCACGACGAGCCGCGCACGCTTTCGCGCAGGCGCTTGTTCTCGGCCGCCACCCGGTTGGCGTAATCCTCGAGCTGCTGGTAGGTCGGCGAAGGAGGAAGCGTCGGCTCGCCCTGCTTGGCCTGTTTCAGGACCGTTTGATCCACGTTGAAGGCGCCGGTGCGCAGGATGGGCCGGCCCGTCATCAGCAGGATCGAGGTCAGCATCACGGCGCCGCCCAACAGCCAGAAGATCCACCGGAAGATGCCCCAGATCCGGGTCGAACTCACGTCCCGGCTGCCCAGCATCGCCACGGTCAGGCCGGTGAAGAAGCCGAGGATCGGCCCCGCGAGCACGGACAACACCAGCAGGAGCACGCCGTCGATCGCCATCCCGGCGGCCCGCTGCCACACCGCGGCCAGGCGGCGGCTGGCGAGCGCCGGATCGACGCGCAGCGTCTCGAGGCTCACATGATCCGGCGCGGGCTTGGCGGCGGCAGGTTCCGGCGGCGGGGGAGACGGGGCATCCTGGGCACTCATCGCAAGCCGGAGGTTGGCGCGCCTCGGCCGCGGTGTCGAAGCTTGATGTGGGCCCGCCTGCATCAGCGACCCCAATGGGGACGCGCCGGACATTGCGCGGACGCCCGTTGGACCTCCCTTCGGATCTTTGGCGAACCGGACGGCCCCCTCCCGCCGTCCAAGCCGCTTGTAACGTAATACGTGACAAACTTCTTGAACTCCCCTCCGGGAATGTGCCGACGTGTTTGTAACGTAATACGTGACAAAGCGAATTCGGCCACCGCGCCTGATGGGCGGAAGCCGACGCGTCCGGTGCCTGGTCGGAGCCCCGCCCCGACCGACGAATTCCGGTAACTTGGGGCGCGTTTCCGGGTTATCCTTGACGAGCTCATGAGAATCATCGCCGTTTTCCTGCTCTGGTGCCTGCTCCTCGCCGTGTGCTGGCCGCTCGCGCTGCTCGCCGCGGTCCTCGCTCCGTTCGTCTGGCTCATCGCCCTCCCCTTCCGGCTGGTCGGCATCTGTGTGCACGCGACCTTCGCCCTGACCAAGGCCTTGCTCCTCCTGCCCGCACGACTGCTCGGCGGGTGCTAGCGCCGAGCCAGCGTTGTCGCCGGGGTCGTTGACCCCGGCCCTTCGAGGGTTTCCGGCCTCAGCGAGGCCGGCTACAATGTTCGGTGTGCGCGGCAAAATCAGAAATGCTCGGGCGCACCGCCAGGTTCGAGGCACACGCGGACGGGCTTGCGCCGGATGCTCCAGATCGCGTGCCTTTCGGGTTGCCCGCCCGGGCGGGGCCTCCTATCCACCAACGGAAAGGAGATCCCACTCGTGAGAACCCCGATCGCTTCCCCGCAGAACCTCCGGCTCGCCCTTGTCGGGCTGATCATTGCCACCGCCACCGCCGCAGCCCAGGAACTTCCCACCGCCAAACCCGAAGCCGTCGGGCTGTCGCCCGAGCGCCTGCAGCGCATCGCCACCGTCGTCCAGCAGGACATCGACGGGAAACGCGTCGCCGGCGCGGTGACCCTGGTGATTCGCCACGGCCAGATCGCCTGGTTCAAGGCCCAGGGCATGGCCGACCGCGAGGCGGGTAAACCGATGGCCACCGACGCGATCTTCCGCATCTGCTCGATGACGAAGGCGATCACGAGCACGGCCGTCATGATGCTCTACGAGCAGGGCAGGTTCATGCTCGAGGATCCCGTCTCGAAGTACCTGCCGGAATTCAAAAACCCGAAGGTGCTGGTCAAGCCCGCCTCCGGCCAGCCCTACACGATTCCCGCCACGCGCGAGATCACGATCCTCGACCTGCTGCGGCACACCTCGGGGCTCACCTACAACTGGAACGCCGACCTCGGCCAGAAATACGATGACGCCGGCGTGGCCCACGGCCTCCTGCAGTACGACGGGACGATCGCCGACAGCGTGAAGGCCCTCGCCGCGCAGCCGCTGCTGTTCAATCCCGGCGAGCGCTGGGAATACAGTCTCTCCATCGACGTCCTCGGCCGGTTGGTTGAGGTGGTCTCGGGCGAGCCGCTGGATGTCTTTCTCCGCACTCACCTGTTCGAGCCGCTCGGCATGAAAGACACTTACTTCTACCTGCCCGGGGACAAGGTGCCCCGCCTCGCCACGGCCTACACGTATTACGACGACAAGGGCCTCCAGCGCTTCCCCGACACTCCGATCAAGGACGGGACCTTCATCTATTCCGCCGACTATCCCACCAACGGCCCGAAGAAGCTCTTCTCCGGCGGCGGCGGCCTCTGCTCCACCGCCATGGATTACGCGCGCTTCTGCCAGATGATGCTCAACGGCGGCAAACTGGGCGGCGCCCGCATCCTCAGCCGCAAGTCCGTCGAACTGATGACCACGGACCGCATGGGTTCGGTGAAGACCGGCGGGGACTTCGGCTTCGGGATCGGTTTCGGCATCAGCGGCGCGCAGGGGCCGATCCAGGAACTGGGCACGCCAGGCGAATACAGCTGGGGCGGCTTCTTCTACACCTCGTTCTCCATCGACCCGAAGGAGGACATGATCGTCATCTTCATGGCCCAGCTCCATCCGACCGGCGACCTGCCCCTCGACCGCCAGGTGCATCTGCTGGCGTACCAGGCGTTGGAGTAGAGGCAGAGGTCAGAGGACAGAGGCCGGAAGCCAGCGGCCAGCCTGCCCGCCGTAGCGTTCGGGCAGAGGCGGGAGGTCGGCAGCCAGCCTGCTTGCCGGGTCGTAGCCTCAGGCGATGACCGGCCGCGCCGTAGCCCAAAGGGCGACGGCGGGAGGTCAGAGGGCTCCAGTTGGGCGCCTCAACCC
>JBAIXJ010000873.1:0-8325 GCA_037916645.1 Opitutales bacterium
AACCGGTCCGGCCCGCGGCCCTCGAACCCGAGCACGGCCTCGGCGCCCGCGACCGCCCAGCCCTGCGCCGGGCGTTCGGCGTAGAAATGCACCTCGGTCGCCTCGAAGATGGACTCCAGCACCGCCAACGGGTCGAGCGGCTCGACCTCGAGGGAGATGCGGACCAGGCGCGGCCGCCCGTCCGCCGCCGCGGCGCCGCGGCAGAGCTCCAGGAACATGCGCAGCGCCTCGGGCGTCGGCTCGACGGCGGGATCGAGGGGAAGGATGGTCATGGCGAAACGGACGGCCCGGCGGTCCGTCCCTACCCGGTAGGGCGCGACCGCTGGGCGCGCCGGCTTAGCCCTTCGCCGTCTGCGGCCCCGGCCGCGGGAACAGCACCAGCGTCGCCTGGGTCTTGCCGCCGCGCAGGCGCTCCCCCCACTCCAGCGAGGCGCGCCAGTTCTCCGCGGGCGCGGCCCCGAGGGCGGCGTGCACCTTTTCGGTCGTGGCGGGCATGACGGGTGCGAGCAGCGACACGGTGAGGCGCAGCGCCTCGGCCATGGTCGCGAGCGACGTCCGCAGCCGCGCCTGGTCCGCCGGGGCCGCGGACTTGCCGAGTTTCCACGGTGCGCGCAGCTCGGCGTAGCGGTTGATCGCCTTGGCGAAGGCGAACGCGCGGTCCAGCGCGGTGTGGAACTGAAAGCCCTCGCCGAGCGCGATGAACTCGTCGCGCGTGCGCGTCCAGAGCGCCTGCAGCTCGCGCTCGGGCTCCTCCGCGGCGTCGGCCGCGGGCACGGCGCCGCCGGCGTAGCGGCCCGTCATGTTCAGGACGCGGTTGACGAGGTTGCCCAGGTCGTTCGCGAGGTCGCTGTTGTAGCGGCTCAGGAACTGCGCCGCCGAGAAGTCGCTGTCCTGGCCGACGCTCATCTCGCGGATCAGGAAATAGCGCAGGGCGTCGACGCCGTACTGGGTCACGTAC
This sequence comes from Opitutales bacterium, assembly GCA_037916645.1. GTDB lineage: Bacteria > Verrucomicrobiota > Verrucomicrobiia > Opitutales > Opitutaceae > Fen-1467. Next base: position 959 of record JBAIXJ010000873.1, read on the forward strand.
TCGGCCGGCTCGACGTAGTTGCCCGTGCTCTTGGACATCTTCTGGCCGTTGACCGACCACCAGCCGTGCACCAGGAGCGATTTCGGCAGCGGCAGGCCGCAGGCGTGCAGCATGATGGGCCAGTAGACGGCGTGCGGCGGCACGAGGATGTCCTTGCCGATGATGTGGAAATCGGCCGGCCAGCGGCCCGTCGTCGCCACCGCCGAATAGTAGTTCACGAGCGCGTCGAACCAGACATAGGTGACGTACTGATCGTCGAACGGCAGCGGGATGCCCCATTCCAGCCGCTCGCGCGGGCGGGAGATGCAGAGGTCGTTGAGCGGCTCCGCCAGGAACTCCAGCACCTGCTTCTGGCGGTAGCGCGGGAAGACGAAGTCCTCATGCTGCTTGAGGTGGTCGACGAGCCAGCCCTGGTAGGCGCGCAGCTTGAAGAAATAGTTCGGCTCCACGATCTCGGCGACCTCGCCGAAGATTTCCGGCCAGGTGCCGTCGGGACTGCGGTCCTTGTCCTGCAGGAACTGCTCCTGGCGCGCGCTGTAGAAGCCGCGGTACTCGGCCCGGTAGATCTCGCCCTGGTCGAAGAGCCGCTGGAGCAGGTCGCGGACGACGCGCTTGTGCCGCTCCTCCGTCGTGCGGATGAAGTCGGTGTTCGAGACGTTCAAGAGGCGGCAGAGGCCGCGGAACTCCTCCGAAATCTCGTCGCAGAACTGCTGGGGCGCGATCCCGCGCTGCCGCGCGGTCATCTGCACCTTCTGGCCGTGCTCGTCGGTGCCGGTGAGAAACCAGACGTCGTCGCCCATCAACCGCCGGAAACGGGCAATCACGTCGGCCAGCACCTTTTCGTAGGCGTGCCCCAGGTGCGGCGACCCGTTGACGTAGTCGATGGCGGTGGTCAGGTAGAACGACTTCATAGGCCAAAGGCGGTCCACGGTAGCCGGGGGCAGGCGAATGTCGAAGGTTTTGACGCGCCGCGTTTCCCGCGCACAATCCGTGGCGCCACCCCGCATGCAGCCGCTCACCCGCCAGCTCAGCGCCGCCCTCGTCCTGCTCCTCGTTTTTCTGGCCGCGGCGCTCACCGCCCAAGCCTGGCTGCAGCGCGAGACGCGGCGCGCCCATGCCGAGACCCTGGCGGCGAAGCGTATGCAGTTGCAGCAGGCTCTCGAGCTGGCCCGCGGGGCGCCCGCCGACGCGGCGCTGGCGCGGAGCCTCGGCGAGCTGCTCGGCGGGAGCGTGACGTTCTACGACGGCCCGCCGCCGCCGCCGGAACCGGCCGCCCCCGGGGGACTGGGGTTCGACTACCGGATCCCCGGCGGGGTCGACCGGACCGTCCGGGTGACGCTCGCCACCCCCGCCGCCGAACGGCTGGTGCTGTACCACGAACGGATGCTCGTCGTGCTCATCCTTCTCGGGCTGGCGCTCCTCCTTCTCTGCGTCGCCCTGATGCTGCCCCGGCGGCCAGCCGAGGGCGGCGGCTCCCGCACGCCGTGGCAGGTCGCGCGCAATGAAATGCGCGACCTGGAGCATTTCGCCCGCATCTCGGTCGAGCGCGGAGAGGCGCTCGCGCGCGAATCCGGCGCCCGCCACCGCGCCGAGGAGGACCTCCAGCTCAGCCGCACGCTCCTGGGACAATCGCAGGAGGCACGCATCCGCCTCGGGCGCGAGCTGCACGACAACCTCTGCCAGACCCTCTACGCGGTCAGCCTGAATCTCGAGGGGCTGAAATCCAAGCTCGCCCCCGATGCGTCGGGCCCCACCGGCCGGCGCCTCGAGCAGTGCATTGCGGAACTGCGCCGCCTCAACCACGAGTTCCGGGTCTACCTCAAGGACCTCGAGCCGTCGGCCGTGCAGCGCCCGGCGTTCCTGGAGGCGCTGGACGCCATGCTGGCCGCCCAGGCCTGTGCGGAGGAAACCCGCCTCGTCCGGAACATCGACGAGGAGGCCACGGCCCTCATCGCGCCGGAACGCGCGACCGAGGTGGTGGGCGTCCTGCGCGAGGCGGTCAGCAACAGCGTCCGCCACGGGCGGCCGCGCACGATCACGATCCACGCCCAGCGCGGCGAGGGCTGCGTGCTGCTCGCCGTGCAGGACGACGGGCGGGGCTTCGAGCCGGCCGCCGCGGGCGCGGGGGGCCACGGCCTGGGCAACATGCGGGCGCGGGCCGAGGCGCTCGGCGGTTCCTTTCAGGTGGTCGCCGCGCCCGGAAAAGGGACTCGTATTCTCGTCACGCTCCCGGTTTCCTCTCCCGCATGAGCGGCGCCGCCCCCAGTCCGATCCGATTGCTGATCGTCGACGACAGCCCGTTGATCCGCGCGGGCCTGCGCGCCGTGCTCGAGGGCAACCGCGAGCTGGCCATCGTCGGCGAGGCCGGCACCGCCGCCGACGGCCTGGCGGCCGTGCTCGCCGACCGGCCGGACGTGGTCCTGCTGGATCTGCGCCTGCCCGACCAGTCGGGGCTCCAGGCCTGCCGCGAAATCCTGCGCCGCCGGCCCGAAACCCGCATTCTGATCCTCACGTCCTCCGCCGACGAACGGAACGTGCACGAGGCGATCGCCCTCGGCGCCGCCGGTTATCTGCTCAAGGAAAGCGATGGCGCCGCCCTCGGCGCCGCCGTCAAGCGCGCCGCGGAGGGGCACTCGGTGATCGACCCGACGCTGGCCGACCAGGTGCTCAACCTGATGCGGCGGCCGCCCGTCCCCGCCGCCGCCGAGCGCCTGGCCGTGCTGTCGGGGCAGGAACGCCGCGTCCTCGCGCTGCTGGCCGAAGGCCTGACGAACAAGCAGATCGGCGACCAGCTCCATCTGACAGAGAAGACCGTGAAGAACTACCTCGCCACGGTGTTCGACAAACTGCACGTGAGCCGGCGGGCGCAGGCGGCCGCGCTCTACGCGCAGGAGACGAGGCCGCCCCGGCCCTGACCGGCAGCCCGGCCGATTGCGCCGGGGAGCGCCCTATTCCGGGCGCGTCGTCAGCAGCCAGCTGGCGAGCTTGGCCCAGGCGCGCCCCCGGTGGCTCAGCTGGTTTTTGACCTCATCGCCCAACTCGGCGAAGGTCCGCTCCTGCCCTTCGGGCACAAAAACCGGGTCATAGCCAAAGCCGCCGGCCCCGGCCGGCTCCCGGGTCAACCGCCCCTCGCACCGGCCCTCGAAGACCTGTTCCTCGCCCTCGGGGCCCGCGAGGGCGAGCACGCAGATGAACCGCGCCGCGCGCCGGTCGGCCGGCACCTCGCGCATGACCGCGACGAGCTTGGCGAGGTTCTCCGCGCCGGTGGCCCGCGGGCCCGCGTAGTAGGCTGACTCCACGCCGGGCGCCCCGCCCAATGCGTCCACGCACAGCCCGCTGTCGTCGGCCAGCGCCCAGGCCCCGGCGGGCAGCCGCGGCACGAGGGCGCGGATCTTCTTCTGCGCGTTGCCCGCAAACGTCCCCGTGTCCTCCGCCACCGGCGGCATGCCGCCGATCGCGACCGCGGAGATGACCGCCACCGGCAGGCCGCTGGCGTCCGCCAGCGACTGGAATTCGCGCGCCTTGTGGGCGTTGCCCGACGCCAGGTAGAGTTGGATCGGCATGGTGAATCTGGACGGCCTGTCGCGCCTGATGATGTGGCCCCGCGGGCCGCGCCGGGGCAACGCCGAAATTCCGGCGCCGCCGGTTTCCGGCCGGCCGCTCAGCCCAGGCTGAACGTGGTCTCGTCGACCTGCAGCTTCTCCGGGTAGACCACGCGGCCCCGCATCAGCTGGTCCGGGCCGAACGCGGCGTGCCGCACCTCGTCGAGCCGCACCGCGTGGGCCAGCTTCTCCGTGCGCAGCCCCTTGAACACGCTCTTGGCCTTCTCGTCGCCGAACAGCACCGGCGCCCGGTAGATGAACAGATAGTCGAGCTGCCGGAACTGGATCAGCTCGCTGATCATCAGGGCCCCGCCCTCGAAGATGACGCCGGTGATGCCGGCCTCGCTGCACCGCCGGCGGAATTCGTCCAGCGGCGCCCGCGTCGTCGCGGACGGCAGGTTCCACACCTGCACGCCGAGGGCCTGGAGCTTGCGCATGTAGCCCAACCCGCCATGCGGCGTCGTGACGACGATCGTCCGGTCCTTGTGCTCGTCGGTGTAGACCTTGGGCAGGCGTTTTTCCACGACGGTGCGCAGCAAGCCGTCGAAGACGAACCGCACCGGGCACCACACCGATTCGCCGATCCGGCTCGTCAGGCCGGGGTCGTCGGTCAGCACCGTGCCCGCGCCGACGGCGATGGCGGGGAACAGCCGGCGCCAGTGGTGGACGTCCGCGCGCGCCGCCTCGCCGGTGATCCATTGCGAATCGTTCGCCCGGGTGGCGATCTTCCCGTCGAGGGTGATGGCGGCCTTGGCCGCCAGGAGCGGCGTCTGGCGGGTGATCGCGTGATTGTAGATGAGATTGAGGTCGGCGCACTCGTCGCCCAGGACGCCGACGGTCAGGTCCACGCCCGCCGCCCGCAGGACGTCGAAGCCGTGGCCGGCGTGGATCGGATTCGGGTCGGTGCCCCCGACGACCACGCGCTTCAGGCCGGCCGCGATGATGGCGCTGGTGCACGGCCCGGTCCGCCCCTGCGTGCTGCAGGGTTCGAGCGTGACGTACATCGCGGCGCCCGGCCGCGGCATCCGCCCGAGGTTGCGCAGGGCCAGGACCTCCGCGTGCGGCTCCCCCGCCTTGCTGTGGAACCCCTCCGCCACGATCTCACCCTGCTCCACGATGACCGCGCCCACCATCGGGTTGGGATGCGTCGTGCCCCAACCCTGCCGGGCGAGCGCCAGGGCGCGCCGCATGAAGCGCTCGTGGATCGGATTGTCTTTGCCTTCCATGGGATCGGGGACCGCCGGCGGCACCTGCGGGGAGGCCGGTGCGCCGTCGCTGCCATCTGGTTCGGAAGTGTGCATTAAAACGGCTTTCGGACCGCGGGGCCACCCCCGGGCGGGGGCCGGTCGAGATTCATGGGATTTTTGAATTCGCAGCTGAGAGGCGCGCTCGCGGCGTCGGCGGAAGGGTGCGGGGCGCTCCACCCCGGCCGGCCGCGGGACCGGCGGCGATCACGGATGGACAAAGGGATTGGTCTCCCGCTCGGTGGCGACCGTGGTCTCGGGTCCGTGGCCCGGGTAAAGCACGGTGTCGTCGGGGAGTGTGAAAATCTGGTCACGAATCGAGCGCTCCAGCACCTCCATGCTGCCACCGGGCAGGTCCGTGCGCCCGACGCCGCTGTGGAAAATCGCGTCGCCCACGAACGCGGCCTTGGCGGCGGCAACGTAGTACAGCACGTTCCCGGGGCAGTGTCCCGGCACATGCCGGACCTCCACGGTCTGCCCCAGCACGGTCCAGCGCTGCCCCTGCGCCACAAACTCGTCGATCTTCAGCGGACCAAGGCGGTCGCCCGGGATCATGAACCGCTCCATGACCTCCGGGTTCTCGATCAGCAGCTGGTCGTCGCGATGCGCCCGCACCCGGGCGCCGGTGGCGCCCACCACCTCGGCCCCACCCTGGGTGTGATCCCAGTGCCCGTGGGTCAACCAGATCTCCCGCAGGCGGCAGCGCTCCTTGGCCAGCAGCGGCTCGGCCAGGTGCCAGATCCCGCCCGGCACGTCCACCAGCACCGCCTCGCCGAGGCCCGGCTCGGTGAGCAGGTAGGCGTTCGTGTAGATCGGTCCCGAAGGCAGGACGTGGATATTCATGTCTCATCAAATGCGGGTTCCCCCCGCCCCTGCAATGGCGAAGTGTCGCGACGGGCCCCGGCGGCGGCGCGCGGATGCACTTTCCCCTTCCCTTTCCGCCCCTAACCACTAGCTCATTTCCCTTTCCTCATGCCGACCCTCAAGTTCGCCACGCTCGCCGGTGACGGCATCGGCCCCGAAGTCATGGCCGAGGCCCTCCGCGTCCTCGCGCACGTCGCCCGCCAGGAGCGCTTCCAGCTCGCCAGCACGGCGGCGGACGTCGGCGGGGCCGCCATCGACCGCCACGGGGCCGCGCTCCCGCCGGCCACGCTGCAGGTGTGCGCCGACGCCGACGCCATCCTGTTCGGCTCCGTCGGCGGCCCCAAATGGGAGGCGCTCCCGCCCAAGGACCAGCCGGAACGCGCCGCGCTCCTCAAGCTGCGCCAGCACTTCACGCTGTTCGCCAACCTGCGCCCCGGCCTGCTTTACCGCGAGCTCATCGACGCCTCGCCGCTGAAGTCCGACCGCATCCCCGACGGCATCGACATCCTGTGCATCCGGGAATTGACGGGCGGCATCTATTTCGGACAGCCGAAGGGCACCAAGACGCTCGCCGACGGCGACACCGAGGCGGTCGACACCAAGGTCTACCGGCGGAGCGAGATCAAGCGCATCACCCAGGTGGCCATCGACTCGGCCCGCGCGCGGCGGAAGCGCATCTGTTCGGTCGACAAGGCCAACGTCCTCGAGACCTCGGTGCTCTGGCGCAAGACGGTCACCGCCTGCGTCAGGGAGAAGGCGCCGGACCTCGAGCTGTCGCACATGTACGTCGACAACGCGGCGATGCAGCTGGTGCGCAATCCGGCGCAGTTCGACGTCATCCTGACCGAGAACATGTTTGGCGACATCCTGTCCGACGAGATGGCCTGCGTCTGCGGCTCGCTCGGCATGCTCGCGTCGGCCTCGCTCGGCGCCGGCAAAAACTCGTTGGGGCGCCCCTTCGGCCTCTACGAGCCCGCGGGCGGCAGCGCGCCGGACATCGCCGGCCGGGGCGTCGCCAACCCCTGCGCGCAGATCCTGTCCGCCGCCCTGATGCTCCGCTACAGCTTCGGCCTCGATCCGGCCGCCGCGCGGATCGAGGCGGCGGTGAAGCGCGCCGTGACCTCCGGGGTGCGCACCGCGGACATCGCCTTCGGCCAGAAGGCCGTCGCCACCACGGCCATGGCGGACGCGGTGATTGCGGCCCTTGGCTGACGCCGGAGTAGCGAGGAGCGGGTAGCGAGTAGTGAGCATGGCCCCGGATGGCCGGAGCGCCATTACTCGACACCGCTGACTTTCCTGCTTTTATCCGCCGTCCATCCGCCATTGCATCTCAACGTCTACTCGCTACTCACTACTCGCTCCTCGCTACTGTCTTCATGACATCCGCCGAAATCCGCCAGGGCTTCCTCGATTTCTTCTCGACGCACGCGCACACCATCGTGCCGTCCTCGTCGCTGCTGCCCGATTCGCCCGGCCTCCTGTTCACCAACGCGGGCATGAATGAGTTCGTGCCGATCTTCCTCGGTGACCGGAAGCCCGACGTATCGCACTGGGCCGGGGTGCGGCCGGGCCGCGACACCCGCGCGGCCGACACCCAGAAGTGCATCCGCGCCGGCGGCAAGCACAACGACCTCGAGGACGTCGGCTTCGACACCTA
>JBAIXJ010000874.1:0-5943 GCA_037916645.1 Opitutales bacterium
GGGCGGGGGGGACGCAGCCTGCTGAGCTTTGGCAGCGGAAGTGGCGGTGATGAGCAGTACACCCAATGCCACGATGGATGGTCCAGACTTGGTCCAGTTTTTCATGAGGTATGCGGTGTCAGACGAAATCCGCCCCGGATCGGGGTGGGTCCCAAAACCACGGGGTTCAAAAAGTGCGGTTCGAGCGGGGCGAATCCACTAATAAGAGGCAAACAAAGCCCCTTTGCCTCGAACAGAAACCCATTACTTGCTCTAACTATTGAATTAGTTCGCTTCATTTCCAGCTAATCATTTTCCAAATGAGTGGCATGTCGTAATTTGTGGCGAAACGCTGCTTCTCACAGTCAGATGTACAAAAATACGTGGCCAACCGCAGACGAGCAAGGCGAAACTCGCAGCTAAAGAGACGCTGAGAATTGGCCGAACTCTTCGAAAGATGCGCTTTGAGCGCGTTGCCTCGTAAGCCGATTTTTGGCGCGGCAGAATCGGGACGCACACGCCGGAAAAACGATCGATTTTGTCGCTTACTGGGCCAGCTTCAACCTGCCTGCCAACTCGTCTGGAGAGCGCAAGCGCCCGTCCGAATACACGCCCGTGCCATCCTGAGAATCCGGTCGGTTCCGACGACCTGGCGGCCGCATCCGACGACCGACCCGCGAGTCGACGCGCGCGTCCGGATCAGGGCAGCGGCTGATTGAGAAGCCGGACGAAATCCCGGCGGGCGTCTTCGTCGCCTAGCTTTTGCGCCAGGGCCAGCGCTTGTGCCACCACCTGCCGCACGGGCGTCCCCGGGCTGTGCTCGATCACGGCATGGAGGCAGCATCCGGCCTGGGCCAGTTCGCCGGCCGCGAGCGCGTTCTGCGCCCGCGCGACCAGCGCGTCGGCATTGCGCGGCTGGAGCTCCAGCGCCCGCCCCAGACTCGCCTGCGCCTCGCCAGTTCGTCCGGAAGCCAGCAGGCAGAGCCCGAGGTTCCATTGCGCCCCGGCCGAATCAGGGTTCAGGCGGATCGCTTCCCGGAACTCCGCCACCGCCTCATCGCGGCGTCCGCCGTCTGCCAGCACCGAACCCAAGTCATCGTGCAGGTCGGCCGCGGCGGGATCCGCGCGGATGCCCCGCCGGAGCACCTCCTCCGCCGCCGCATCGCGTCGCTGCTGGCGCCGGACTTGGGCGAGCCCGGCGTAGAGCTCCGCGGCCTTGGGCGACCGGGCGATCCCGCGCTCCAGGATGACGGCCGCGTCGTCCAGCCGGGCCAGTTGCTCGTAAAGCCCGCCCAGCGCGACGCACGCCCCGGGGTCGTCCGGGGTCAGCCGGCACGCCTGCTCATAGAATGGCAGCGACGAGGCCATGAAGCGGGCCTGCGCCGCGCCGCCTCCGGCCAGCTCGATGCGAAACGGATCGAAGCTCCACGCGTACAGCCGGTCGAGCCAGGGATCGTCGACCCTCCGGCCCTCCCCGGTGGCGCCACTGCGGCGCCGTTGCTCCTCGGCGCGTGCCGTGTCCCCGGCCTCCGCGTACGCCTCGGCCAGCAGATTGCGGGCGGCGGCGAAATCCGGATGATCCTGAACCAAGGCGTTGAGCATCCCGACGGCGCCGTTGCGGTCGCCCGCCCCGAGCGCCAGGCGCGCGAGGCCGAGGCGTCCGTGCGGCTCGTTCGGCGCCAGGGCGAGGTACCGCTCGTATTGGACGCGGGCCAGGTCGGACATCCCCAGCTTCAGCAACAGATCCGCGAGCCGGATCCGTGCCGCCGGATAATAGGGGGCCAGCCGCACTGTCTGCTCCAGATAGCCACGCTGCGCGTCGGCATCGCCGAGCTTTTCGCTCGCGTCGGCGAGGTAGTAGGCCCACCGCGGGTCCTGCGGCTCCAACGCACGCAGGCCGCGTTCCGCCTGCGCCGCCTCGCGGTAGCAGTAGTTGGCGTGGTACAGCAGAGCGAGTTCGCCCAGCGCGGCGACGGCCAGCTCCGGCCGGCCTGCCACCACCATGGCCTCCCGGACGCGCGCCGCGTACGCCGGCGGCCAGGCCGCGAGATCCGGGACCGCCGGAAGCGCCGCGCGCACGACCGCCATCCGCTTCCGTTCGTGCCCCAGGTGCCAGCCGTAGCCTCCTCCGGCGGCGAGGCCGACGACAACGACAAGAGTGATGAGGTGTATCCGGCGCATCTTTGGCGCGTCTCCAACTTCCGCGCGCCGCCGGGAAAGGCAACTGGTGGCACACGGCCCGCCCCGCGGCATGGCCTCGCGCCTCACCCTGATTTACGTTGTCCCTGGCGGCGCGCGTCCCTGGATGCCTTCCGGCATCGCGCCCCCTTTCGGCCCCGGGACTCCATCGATTCCGGATCCTTGGCCGAGGCGCACCGACCCCACTTCAACCAGGCGCGGATCGAGGCAGGCTGCCGTCTCGGGCGCCGCGGCGCGCACCGGCAGAGATTCACCGTCGTACCACGTCCCCTCCACCACCGTCGCGGTCGGAATCGCGGGAATGCCTGTGAGGTGATTCTGAATTTGACCCGCGAGGATCTCGACCGCCAGCGCGCCCACGTGGGTGCAGTTGTGGTGCACACCGGCGGTGTGGCCATCGGGGTCGGTGAGGAAGATCTCCGCATAGGCGAGGTCGTCGGGCACGGACACGTGCATTTCCGCCAACCGTTTCTCCACGAACGGGCCGCAGCTGAGGAGGACCTCCGGCTGGTGGATCTGCAGCCATTTTTCGAACACGCCGCGCGGCACCGCGGTGTCGGGCGCATCATTCCGCCAACCCCACGGCCTGAAGGGGTCGGCATAGGAGAGGATTGGCATGCGATCCTTGGGCGGCAGCGTTTGCTGAAAGCCGAGGTAGGCACCGGACCATGCCAGGTCCACATGCTCGTCCCACCAGCGCGGGATCACGAGACCGATCCGCCGATACCCGGCGGCGAGGGCGCGGCGCATCGCGAGCCGGATAATTGAAGGCTGGTCGTTGGTGACGACATGCATCGGCTGCCGGACAGGCGAAGGATCGATCTTCAGGGCGCTGAACCGCGACCAGTCGAAGTCCACCGGGCCCGCCAGCTCCCGCCGGTGCGACGCCAGGATGACACCGGTGATCCCGCGCGAGTAGAGGATGCTGCCCATGCGCCGATGCGACATTCCCGGCTCGCCGAGCCAGAAGTGCTCCAGCCGATAGCCGAGTTGCGACGCGCTTTCGACCGCGCCGTTGTAGAACTCCCGATATGCGGGGAGATTCCTCCACCCCCAGCGGCTCTCCCAATTGGTGACGTAGGCCAGGAGTTGGTTGGGGTGGCTGGAGGACGCCTGATATCGATACGCCACGAGGGCGGCCAGCACGGGGTCCCGCTGGTAGCCCATCTGCTTGGCGAGCTCCTGAATACGCTCCCGCGTCGCCTTTGAGATGGCGGGATGGTTGCGCAGGGCCATCGAGACCGTGGTCACGTGCACGCCGCCGCGTCGCGCGACATCCGCCATGGTGATTCGGCGCATCACGGCGAACCGGCACCCTGCCGCACGGGGAAAAGGGAGGACGACATCGCGATGAATTCGTACATTTCCCGGGCGAGATTGCGATCCAAACTCGGGGTCATGGAAGCGAGGCGCCGCCGCAGTTAACTCATCGCGCCGCCTTCCGCAAGCTCCGCCGCGCGCTTCTGGTCCACAGGAATCCCGAGTGCGCCACCCGGGCAATGTCGTTTCATCGGTCACTGCCACGAGTGGGAGAATCGATGGCCCCTGCCCGGCGGTCGCCGGCGCCCGGGAGTCGCGGCGGTACGCCCGGAATCAAATCGCCGCCCGCGGACATCCGCCGTGCGGCAAGTCAGCGCCCGGGACGCCGCCCCTCGGTTTGCGCCTGCGGCCATGGCCATGTTTGAGCCGCTCCAGGCGCCGCGGTGCCTGGATCAATTTGAAGGAAAACCTGGAGCCGGGCTTGCGTCCGGCCCTCTTTTTCTTTCGAACGGCTGAGACGCCTCCCCTCATCTTTCCCCAATTCATCGCTCCGCGCCCTGCACGTTTCGTCGAATCCCAGTAGCCATGACCCACCCCCATCGTCTCCTGCCGCTCGGCGCTTTTTCGCTCGCCGCCCTCGCCGCTTGCGCCACGCCACCATCGCCAACCGGTGCGTGGGTGGTCACATGGGGCGCCGCGCCGCAGTTGACCGAGCCGGCCAACCTGCCGCCGTCACCCGGCCTGCCGGGGGCCACCCTCCGCCAGGTGATCCACGTTTCCCTCGGCGGGCCGCGGATCCGCATCGAGTTCTCCAACGCCTTTGGCTCCGGCCCGGTCACCCTCGCTGCGGCCGCCGTCGCACCGGCCGGAGAGCGGGGCGCCATCAAGCCGGAGGAAAGCCGGCCCCTGCTTTTCGGCGGCGGTCCTGCCGTGACGATCGCCCCGGGCGGGACGGCGGTCTCGGATCCCATCGATTTTGCCGTGCGGCCGTTGTCCGACCTCACGATCTCGATCTTCTTCGGCGACGTCTCCCACGATGTCACCGGTCACCCCGGCTCCCGCACCACCTCCTACCTCCAAAAGGGCGATTTCGTCTCGGCCGCCTCCCTGCCCGGCGCGGCGACCACGCAGCACTGGTATATCCTGAGCGGGGTCGAGGTGTGGTCCGGGCAGCCGGCGGGAGTGCTGGCCATCCTGGGCGACTCGATCACCGACGGACGCGGGTCGACTACGGACCAGAACCGGCGCTGGCCGGACAACCTCGCCCGCCGCCTCCAGGCCCACAGCCGGACGGCGGGAATCGCCGTGCTCAACCAAGGCATCGGCGGCAACCGGCTGCTGCACGACGGCCTCGGACCGTCGGCCCTGTCGCGCCTCGACCGCGACGTGCTGAACCAGAACGGCGTGCGGTGGCTGATCGTGTTCGAGGGGGTCAATGACATCGGAACCGGCCCGAAGGAGGCGCGCGGCGACGTGGCCCAGAAGGTTATCGCCGCCTACGAGGACATCGTCCGCCGGGCGCATGCCCGCCACGTCCGCGTGTTCGGCGCCACCATCACGCCCTTCGGAGGATCCTTCTATGACACGCCGGCCCACGAAGCGAACCGCGAGACGGTCAACCAGTGGATTCGCACCAGCGGGCAGTTCGACGCCGTGATCGATTTCGATGCCGTGGCGCGCGATCCGTCCAATCCGACGTGCCTGCTGCCCGCGCTCGATTGTGGCGATCACCTGCATCTGTCCGACCGGGGCTACGAGGTCCTGGCGGAGTCCGTCGAACTCAACCTGCTGACCGATTGACCGCGGTGAAAGCCGGCCGGGGCGCGCCGAAGCGGGGCGTCCCAGCTGCACGTAGGTGATCGCGAGCCCGTTCCGGGCATCGACGTCATCCGGGCTAAAGCGCAGCGCCTGCGTTTACTCGGCGATCGCCTCGGACTTCCGTCCGGGGGTCCCCGACAGGACGTACGCCAGGTGGGCATGGACGCAGGCACGGTCGGGCCTGATCTGTAGAGCCGCCGCATAATGCGCGAGGGCGTCGGCCTGCCTCCCCGGCATTCGCGCGAAGACGTCCGCGAGATTGGTATGGGCCTCGGTAAATTCCGGCTTCAGGTGCAGCGCGGTTTCCAGGTGCGCGATGCCATCGGCGGTCCGCCCCGGCAGCCCGGCCAGTTCGAAGCCGAGATTGTTTTGCGCCTCCACGTAAACCGGGCGCAGTTGCACCGCACCCTCGTACTCCGCGAGGGTCTCGGCCCGATGACCCGGCAGGCGGGCCAGTTCCACTCCCAACCCAAGATGCGCGTCGGGATATTCGGGATTCAACCGCAACGCCTCCCGGTACTCGGCGATCGCCTCCTCGTGGCGGCCCAGGCTTTTTCCCTGCGTGACCGCAAGGATGCGATGGGCCATCCAGCTGGACGGATTGCGCGCAAGTGTGGCGCGAAAAAGCGTTTCGTTGTCCCGGTACAACCGACTCTGGGCGTGCGCCAGCCACGCCAGCGCGGCGAG
>JBAIXJ010000875.1:0-3752 GCA_037916645.1 Opitutales bacterium
GTCGCCTCCCCGATCGGTAGCAACTCGGCAGTCCGAAGGCGAGCCTCGACGTTCCGGTCGGAAACCTGCCGTCGCCGCCCCGCGGCGGCGACGGGCCGGGCCGATCATTCCGGGATCTCCGGCTCGACGACGTGGCGCAGGAGATCGAGCGAATCCTGCCAGCCCAGATAGCACATCTCGGCCGGGATGACGGCCGGCACGCCCTCCTGGACGATGTGCACCTCGGTGCCGCCCATCACCGGCTTGAAGGTGATCGTGGTCGACATCTCGCCGGCGAGGTTGGGATCGTCGAACTTGTCCGAGTAGCGGATGCGCTCGTTGGGCACCAGCTCGCGGTACGTTCCGCCAAAGGCGTGCCCCTGGCCGGTCGTGAAATTGGTGAACGTCATCTGGTAGGTGCCGCCGACCCTGGCGTCGAGGTGATGGACTTTCCCGGTGAACCCGTGCGGCGGGAGCCATTTGGCCAGGGCATCGGGGTCGAGGAAGGCGCGGTAGACCTTCTCGGGCGTGGCGCGGAGGACGCGGTGGAGACGGATCGTGTTGGTGGACATGAGGACCTTTCTTGGAAGTGCGGGGATCGAGTCTATCCAGATTCGTTCAAGAGTACAACGAACGGACCCGCTCCGGGCGGACAGGGTGGTCGGCCCAGAAAACGATGACCGTGAACCCGGCGCCTGCGGTTTGAGCACACCTGCCCATGGACACCGGTCGTTGACTTAAGCTCGGATCGGCCGCGGTCTTTCTTTTATGGCTGGCCGACGCCTTCACATCCTGCCCCGCTTCCTTTTCAAGGGTTTCGCAAAAGAAACGCGCGGTAATCAGGTCTATACTTGGGAATATGCAGGGGCCGGCCGCCGCTCCCTTTGAATATCATTAACGTGGGAGTTGAGGGAGACTACGACGGCGGGCCCCAATCTGCGCTCGGAATTCATCAACCAACTGGGTGATCGCCGGCTTACTCCCGCCATGGAGCAACAGGTGCTGCCGGTCATTCGAGCGCTGGCTTTGCGCTATCTGGAGACGAATAAGCGGTCGATTGAGCGCCAGATGTCGGACACCTTGATGATGCTCAAAGGCGCGGTGACCCAAGCGTCTATCACCGGGCAGAATCGCGCGCTGCTCAGGTTCGACTGGGACACCCCCAGGGCTAAACTCTGGGAGGAATTACGCGGGCGCACCGAGGCCCGTGAGCAGCCACTCATCCTCGGTGATTCGGGTTGCCTGTTCCGCCTGCGTGGCGATCCCGAACTTCGCCCCTATCCAGAGGATCCCAAGGACGTGGTTACCGTCTGCCTCCCACTTTCGAAGCACCTCCTGCTTATGGGCTCAGGTTCGGAAAGTGAGACGGCGGTGGATTCCGCCCGCCTAAATGTAGCCTCGGCGCAGTGCAGCCGGTCCTTCTACGTCAGCGCCCTCGGTCCGGAAGTGCACGGCATGCACCAGAGCCAAATCGGGTCGCGGGCGATATTCTTCTTCCGGGAGCAGATCGCTGAAATTGCCCGCAAATGCTTCGCGGACTTGGGCAAACCCGATCGCGGCGGCTGACTGCCCGGCACCGACGAAACCACGAACTTCTTGGAGCAAACTGGACAATTTCCGAGGAAAGTTGACTCTGAAAATCCAAAGATGAGTCAAATCGTGGAGCGAATCACCCGTCGGGACCCAGCCAGTGCCGGCGTCCGATTCGATCCATTTGATCCACTTTGGGCGGCTTGGGGGGACGCTAGGGGCAGCCCTTGTTCCGTTAGGGGTGGCTTCTGTTTGCACCCGCGGCGCGAGCACGATCACCCGGGCCATCTTCACAACGTCCCAACCGGAGCCCGGGCGTGTCGCCGCGGCGGCAGGGGCCGCCGGAACGTAAGGGAAGTTTTCCTTCAGTACGTCGCGGCACGCATCCCCCACCTTGCCAGCCTCCGCGACGACTCGCGGTGCGACCAGCAGCAGAACCGAAAGCAGCACGGCCTTCATGGGGTGATGACAAACGTGTCGGAGGCCTAACGGGCTGGACGCCCAGCGTGACTGGTGAACGGATGTATTCCCGGCATCGGCTGCGGCAGGAGGTGCACCACTCTTTCTCTCGAAGAGTTCATTCCAGAGTCTCCGTGGGCGGGTTCACTCGGATGATGAGACCATCGACGACGGCGTCGCCTTTCAGCGAAAGCACTCTGACCCTTCGTTTACCACCTCGGAACGCCAGATAGACCGAGTCAGGATTTCTCGGCAAAGATTCTGCCCAGGGAATGGCAACCGCCTCTTCTCCTTCCTCACGTAATTCGCCCTTAAGAACGTGAAACTCATCTTGCGGCGACCCTGGGACGCACGCGGATGGGTGGAATGAATCGTATCCGGTCTCGGCGACCGATTTCGCGACGAGCACGCAATAGCCACGAAACGTCATTTCCGGCGAACAAGGCTGTATCCCATCAGGCGTGTACGCCCGTTCTTTGCATCGCTCAACCAGTTTGTGGTTACTTCGAATCCGGAGCGGATCGCATCTGCCGCCGGGCTCCGGCAGAACGGCGGCCAGTCCGCCGGCCGGCCGTTTGGTGGAGCGCAGGATCGCGGGCGTCCTGTCGATCCGGCGAGGTCGAAAATATGCTGATCCTCCGCGGGAAAATCCTCACGGATTTCGGGCCCAGTCTGTAAGCTCGGGGGCCGCCATTTTCGCGTTTGCCAGTGTCGGTGGTTGTCCGCTGCAATCAATCTTCGCCGCCCCATGAACCCCCCGCTTCCCTTGACCCGCCGTCAGTTTCTCCGCGCCGCCTCCGTGGCCTCGCTCGCCGCCGCCTGCCCGTCCCTCTGGGCCCGGTCCGGCGACTCGCCCTACCGCAACCTGGTCCCGGCCGACCGCCGCCTGCGCCTCGCGCTCGTCGGCTGCGGCGGCAAGGGCATCTGGGACGCGCTCGGCTGCATCGCGGCGGGCGGGGAATTCACCGCGCTGTGCGATCCTGATTTCGCGATCGCCGCGCAGGTCTTCCCCGAATTCCCCGGCGCGGCGCGCTACCGCGACTACCGGCAGATGCTCGACGAAATGGACGACCGCATCGACGGCGTCGTTGTCAGCACCCCCGACCACGCGCACTTTCCCGCCGCCCTGATGGCGATCGAGCGGGGCAAGCATGTCTATGTCCAGAAGCCGCTCACGCACACGATCGGCGAGGCCCGGGCCCTGAAAGCGGCGGCGGCGCGCGCCGGCGTCGTCACCCAGATGGGCAACCAGGGCCACGCCAACGAAGGGACGCGCCTGACCCGGGAATGGTTCGAGGCCGGCGCCATCGGCACCGTGCGCGAGGTGCATACCTGGACGAACCGGCCGATCTGGCCCCAGGGCATGCCGTTGCCGGCGCCCGCCGAAGTCCCCGCCACCCTGGACTGGAACCTGTGGCTCGGCGTCGCCCCGGTGCGCGACTACAGCCCGGAAATCACGCCCTTCAACTGGCGCGGCTACTGGGACTACGGCTGCGGGGCGCTGGGCGACATGGGGTGCCATCTGATGGACGCGGCGTTCTGGAGCCTGGACCTGCGCGGGCCGGTGCGGGTGAGCGCGGTGAGCGAGGGCGGCACGGAGGTGACCGCACCGACGTGGTCGATCATCACCTACGAGTTCCCGGCGCGCGGCGCGCGCGCCCCGGTGAAATACGTGTGGTATGACGGCGGCAAGAAGCCTCCCGTGCCCGAGGAACTTGGACCCGGCGGCAAGCTGCCGGAGGGCGGAACCATCTATCGCGGCGACAAGGGGACGATCCTGGCGA
>JBAIXJ010000876.1:0-2407 GCA_037916645.1 Opitutales bacterium
ATTCGCCCGGCGAAGCGCACCAGCTCACGAACACCGGGACGGACGAGCTGCTGTTCTACCTCCTCGCCGACAATCCGCCGGTCGATTACTGGCACTATCCCGACTCGGGCAAATGGGGGCTGCGTTCGCCGCGCGCGTTCTTCCGGATGTCCGAGGCCGACTACTACGACGGCGAAGAGTAGGTTTTAGCCGGCGCGGCCGCGGGCCGCCGCGCGCCGCCGGGTTGACCGGACCCGCCCGCGGTCCAAACTGGAGGCCCGCGCGTGGCTGCCTTCTTCCAGCTTCCCCGCCCCGTGTCCGCCGTGGTGCTGGCCTCGGCGCTGGGCGTGCTGACCGGCACCAGCGCCTACACGTTCTACTTCGCCCGCGGCCTGTCGTACTTCTCGAGCGACCCGCGCGCCTGCATGAACTGCCACATCATGCGCGACCAGTTCGACGGCTGGCAGAAGGCGCCGCACCACGCCGTCGCCACCTGCAACGACTGCCACACGCCGCACGATCTGATCGGCAAATACCTGACCAAGGCCGACAATGGCTACTGGCATTCGAAGGGCTTCACCCTGCAGGATTTTCACGTGCCCATCGTGATCCGCCCGCGCAACTCGGCCATCCTGCGCGCCAACTGCGTCACCTGCCATCGCGACATGGTATCCGCGATCGCCGGCCACGGCGGCCGGCCCGGCGACCCCCTCGACTGCGTCCACTGCCATCGCGAGGTCGGCCACGGGCCCGTGGATTGAGCCGCCGCTGTCCTTTTCTTCTCCTGCCATGAATTCAACCCGGATTTCCTCCCGCCACGGCGCCGCGCGCTGGCTCTACGTGCTGCTCATCGCGGTCGTCGCCGTCGCCACCTTCGGTGTCCTGCTCCTCTACCAGAACATCGTCACCCGCAAGGCCGAGGCGACGCAGAACGTCTTCCGCGTCGCCAACCTCGACGAAACCACCGTCGACCCGGCGGTGTGGGGCCGCAACTACCCACGCCAGTACGACTCCTACCGCCGCACCGCCGAGATTGCGCGCACCAAGCACGGGGGCAGCGACACCTTCCAGAAACTCGACGCCGATCCGCGCTGGCGCGTGATCTTCGCCGGCTACGCGTTCGCGGTCGACTACCGGAAGTACCGCGGGCACGCCTACATGTTGAGCGACCAGGACCAGACTGCGCGCATCAAGCCGCCGTTCAAGCAGCCCGGCTCCTGCCTCCAGTGCCACTCGGCCATCATCCCGGTCTACATTGAACAGGGGCTCAAGGCCGGCGCGCCGGCCGGTCCCGAGCACCGCGAGGAGCAGTTGCAGAAGGGCTTCGAGGTCGTGTGCGCCATGTCCTACGCCGAGGCGCGCAAGCTCGTCTCTCACCCGGTCGTGTGCCTCGACTGCCACGATCCCGTGTCGATGAACCTGCGCGTGAGCCGGCCCGGCTTTCTCAACGGCATCCGCGCCCTCGCGCGCAGCGACGATCCCACGCCCCACCTGCCGAGCATCGAACGCTGGCGCCGGGATGGGCGGCCGGGCGTCTACGACCCCAACACGCTGGCCACCCGCCAGGAGATGCGCTCGCTCGTCTGCGGCCAGTGCCACGTGGAGTACTACTTCCAAGGGCCGGGCAAGCTGTTGACCTATCCGTGGGCGGACGGCCTGCGCGTGGAGCAGATCGAGGCGTATTACGCGGCGGCGAAGTTCTCCGACTGGAAACATGCGGAGACCGGCGCCGGCGTGCTCAAAGCGCAGCATCCCGAGTTCGAAACCTGGAGCCAGGGCATCCACGCGCGCGCCGGCGTGGCCTGCGCCGACTGCCACATGCCCTACGTCCGCGAAGGCGCGATCAAGGTGAGCAGCCACCACGTGCGCAGCCCGCTGCTCAATCTCGCCCAATCCTGCCAGACCTGCCACCGCGTGCCCGAGGCTGAGCTGAAGGCGCGCGTCGAGGACATCCAGGACCGCCACGAAGCCCTGCTGATCCGGACCGAGGAGGCGGTGGTGGCGCTCATCGGCGCGATCAAGGACGGCGCCGCGCACGGCGTGCCGGACGAGCGACTGGCCCCGGCCCGCGACCTCCAGCGCCGGGCGCAATGGCGGCTCGACTTCGTCGCCGCGGAGAACTCGACCGGCTTCCACGCGCCGCAGGAATCTGCCCGCACGCTCGGCGAGGCGATCGACTACGCGCGCCAGGGGCAGATCGTGCTGCTCGCGCCGCCGCCGGCGCTCGCCCCGATCACAAAATGACTGCCGGCCCGCCCGGCAGGCGGGCTGCCCGGCCCGCGGCCGGGCCTACAACTCCATCAGCAGCGCGATCTGGCGGCCGGGCCCGTGCACGCCCTCGATGAGGATGCCCTCGACGTCGGCGGTCTTCGACGGCCCCGTGGCCCAGATGATGTTCGGATCGTCGCCCAGCCGGGCCACCGCCTGC
>JBAIXJ010000877.1:0-1600 GCA_037916645.1 Opitutales bacterium
ACCAGGTGCAGCCGGACGCTGCCCTGGGTGAAATAATCGCCGAAGGCCACCGGGCGGCCGGACAGCGGCTTGAGCATCATGAGGGTGTTCCAGACGAAATTCGACGCCAGCAGGCCGGCGCTGAACAACACGACGGCGGTGTAGGGACTGAGCTTGCCCGGCTCCAGCGCCAGGGTCCCCGGATCGATCCGGCCCATCGCCTGGGCGACGTATTGGTAGAAGAAGCCCATCAGCAGGCCCGCGGCGACGGAAACCGCGATGCCTTTGAACGGCGTCCGGGTTCCGCCACCGGTCAGGCGCCGGTAGGCGAGGGCGTCGAGGCCGATCGCCACGACGATCGCCGCCACGCCCGCGGCGAGCATGGGCGGATTGCCGACCCGGGTGGAGAGGAACGTCGTGACGACGCCGAGGACGAGCGCCAGGCCCACGCCGATTGGGAAAGCCACCGCCATGCCCGCGAGATCGATGGCCGCGACGAGCAGGATGTTCGACAGGTTGAAGATGACGCCCCCGAGGAACGCGGAGCCGAGCCAGCGGACCTCCGCCTGGCCGAGGTCGGCGACGAACCCGCGCCCGCCGGCGCCGGCGCTGCCGAGCGTGAAGGCCAGCAGCAGCGCCCAGAGGAGCACGCCGATCGCGTAGTCCCAGTAGAAGAGCTGAAAGGGCCACGCCTTGGTGGCGAGCTTCTGGGTGTTGGCCCAGGAGCCCCAGCAGAGCATGGTGACCACGCAGAGGACGACCGCGACGGGGTAGGATTCCACGATGAACATGGTCGGGGGCGGGTTGGCGGGCGCCGGCTCAGGCCCGTGGGTTTCTCAGACGGAAAACGCGAACGGCTCCGATCAGCGCCATGGCGGCCGCGGCGATCAGGATCGGCGAGGAGTAGACGCCGGGCATGAAGCGCCCCAGGTAGACGGAACCGCCGACGTGCCCGAGGCCGTTCATGACCATCAGCGCCGAAAACGGGATGGCCACGGCGACCAGCCACCGCGTGGCCCGAAAGGCCAGGGGGGACAGCGCCAGCAGCAGCGCGATCCCGAGCGCGAGCCCCATGATCCAGACGGCAAAGGAAAACACCGGCAGCGGCAGCCACGGAACCCGGTGGCGGATCGCCTCGGCGACGGGATTGTAGACCGAGAGGAAATCGGTCAGCGCCTCGTCGGTGACATGGAGCGCGAGCGCCGCCGCGAGCAGAAGCCAAGTCTGCCCAAAACGCCGGGCCGCGGAGCGGAGTTCGGGTGATGCAATTTGCCCGGGGTCAGGTGTCGCCGCAATCATGGTCGCCCTTGGCGCGTCGTTGCGCGAACGGTTTGCAGTCGCCAAGGCGAACACGGGTGTAGGGCCATTTCCCCGCGACCACAATCTCCAAGGCGGCAACCGCGGCGCTCGGGGCGGAGGTCGGGCGGCGCAGCCGCGCCGCGGCCGGCCGGCATGCGAAACGCACCGCTTGCGAAGGTTTCACTCTGCGGAACGCACGAATCCGCCGGGTGCCGGCCGGGCTCCGTCACGGCCGGTGTCTTTTCCGGGAAAAAAGACACGCGGCGCTCCGCACGGGCCTAACCCTTCGGCGGTCAGAGGGGAAACGCGCCGCCTGATCCGG
>JBAIXJ010000878.1:0-4166 GCA_037916645.1 Opitutales bacterium
TGATGGTGAACAGCAATCCGACCGCCAGGCAGATGGCGTAGATCAGGGTTTCCATGGGGTGGAGGGATCCATTCCAGCTTAAACATTCAGGAAGGTTCCGACACAAGAGAGAAACGGCCGGCCGGCGCGACGCCGGAGCGCGCGTCGATCGGGGCGCGCGTCCGCTCGGGGATTGCCTTTGCCGACCGCCGCCGCACGCTGCCGCCCATGCAATCGCACGAACTGATGAAGGAGATCCTCCAAAAGGTGAGCGCGAAGCAGATCGCCGCCGAGATGGGATTGTCCCTGTCCTTGATCTACAAATGGGCGGAGCCCGCCGCGGAGGGCAGCGGCGCCGCCAGCCCCCTGGACCGGGTCGAGCAGCTGCTGAAGGTGACCGGCGACGGGCGCCTGGCCCAGTGGGTGTGCGAGCGCGCCGGCGGCTTCTTCATCCACAATCCGCGGGCCAAAAGCCAGGCGGTCCAGCTGATCCCCGCCACCAACTCGATCGTGCAGGAGTTCGCCGACATGCTGGCTGTCATCGCCGCCGCGGCGACCGACAATGCCATCACCGCGGCGGAGGCGAAGGACATCCGCCGGCGGTGGGAGGAGCTCAAATCGGTGACGGAGGAATTCGTGCGGTGCTGCGAAGCCGGCAACTTCCGGCCCGTGCAGGAGCACCTCTCGAGCCGGTCTGCCGGGCCCTGAATCTTTTCCGGCGCGACGGGCCGGGCGTCGGCTGTGTCCGCTTTTCGCCCGACCTCCGCCCGCCGATCCAGCGCATGAACTACCGCCACGCCTTCCATGCCGGGAACTTTGGCGACGTGTTCAAGCATGTGCTTTTGCTCGGGCTCCTGCGCGCCCTGCAACGGAAGGAGAAGGGATTTGTCTACCTCGACACCCATGCCGGACGCGGAGCCTACGACCTGGCGGGCGCGCCGGGGCGGCCGGAGCGGAACCCGGAATGGCCCCAGGGCATCGGCCGGCTGTGGGAGGCGGAACAGCTGCCGGCGGCGCTGGAGGACTACGTCGCGCAGGTGCGGAACTTCAACCGCCGGCGGGCTGGGAAGGGCGACCAACTGCGCTATTACCCGGGTTCGCCCTGGCTCGCGGCGCTGGTCCGCCGGCCGCAGGATCGGCTCGTGTTCTGGGAACGGCAGGAGGAGGAGGCCCGGGCGCTGCGCCGGGAGTTCGCCCACCAGCGGCGGGTGCAGGTCACCCGCGGCGACGGTTATGACGCGCCGCGGGCACTGCTGCCGCCCCTCGAGCGGCGGGCGCTGGTCTTGATCGATCCACCCTTCGAGGACGAAGGGGAGTTCGCCGCGGTGACGGAGGCGCTGCGCGAGGGCCTGGCCCGCCTGGCCTCCGGGGTCTTTGCGGTTTGGTATCCGGTGACGCGGCGGGCCGGGACGGATTCATTTCGGAACGCCGTCCGGGCGCTGGCGCCGCCGGCGGCCTTCTGGGCCGAACTGGAGGCGTCAGGAAGCCCGCAGGTGCGGATGAAGGGCTGCGGGCTCCTGGTGATCAATCCCCCCTGGGGATTCGCCGAGGGGGTTCCGCCGCTGCTGGCCGCGCTCGCGGACAAGCTCCAACTGGGAGCCGGCGCCGCGACGCGGTGCGCCTGGCTGGTGCCCCGGGCGTGAATTGGCGCCGGGTTACTGGCTCGTCTCCACCGCCTCGCGGCGGGTCGGCCGGACCGCCCGCATCGCCGTGAAGGGCACGGTATTGAACAGCCGGGGATAAGCCGGCAGGGCGGGCGGCCGGAAGACGGGCCGATCCCACTGCACGTCGCGCACGGGCACGACGTGCGTGCCGCGTGCGCCGGTGGCAGCCGGCGACCGGGAAGAAGTCTTCTTGGGCAGGAAAGTCATCGGGAAAACGGATTGAAGGTTTGTGGTGTCGCTGTCGGGGCGGTGGTCAGGCGCCCCTGTTTCCTGAGAACACAAACACGGTCGCAGGTTCCTCATCTTTTTCGGTGTTTTTCTTCGCGGCGGCCGGCATGCGGCGGTCCGGCCGATGCGGGCGCGATTATAGTCGAAACCGGGCGGAGTGCACGGGGGTGCGCTCCGTTTCACGACGAATTCACGCGACGGGCGCCGGGTCAGGCCACGGCGTCCGCCGGGATCATTGCGGCGCGCTTGGGAATGGACACGGTCAGCACGCCCGCCTGCAGGTCGGCCTCCATCGCGGCGTAGTCGAGGGCGAAGCCGAGGCGCAGCCGCAGCTGGTAGTCGTGCTGGACGCCCTCGAGGTGCAGGGCCCGCCAGTTGGCGCGGACCCGGCGCATCTTGGGTGCCGTGACGACCAGGTCGGGGCCGTTGACCTCGAGATCGACGCCGGCCGGATCCACCCCGGGGAGGTAGACGACGAGTTTGAGCACGTCCGCCTGTTCCTGGCAGTCGTAGTGCGGCCGACGGAATGCGGCCGGGCGCGCGAAGGCCGGGGAAGCCAGCTTGGATCTGTGGGAACGGATGATCGTGTGCATGTACGGGTGCTCCTTTCGTCGGGGTTCACCGCCGGGACTCCTGGTAGAAACTCGACCGAAAGACTCGGTTTGGTTCAGGCCAGGCAGCCGGTGTCGGTGAATTTGCTCCAGCGGACGACCGGACGCATGGACGCGCAGCAATGCTGCTGGACCGCCTTCGTGGACGAAGCGCGGGCCAGGCTGCGAATCGATTGGAGTGTCCGGGTCATTTTTTCTGAGAGCGCTGACACCATGCACAAAGCAGGACGTGCGCCAAGTCCTATTTCGCGTGTTCACCAAAATGTTGCCCGATCTGTGCCGGTACCCCAGCTTCGCCCGGTGCCCCGGCTGTCGGCTTACCTCACCAACGCGTTCCCCCTCTGGGTGGTCATGGGCGGCGTGCTGGCGCTCTTCCGGCCGGCGTGGTTCACCTGGTTCGGACCCTGGATCGTGCCCGGCCTGGCGGTGATCATGCTGGGCATGGGGGTGACCCTGACGGTGGACGATTTTCGCCGGGTCTTCGTGCTCCCCCGGCCCGTGGCCCTGGGCTTTGTTGCGCAGTACACGATCATGCCGCTCATGGGCTGGAGCGTCGCCCACCTCCTGCGGCTGGACACGCCCTTCGCCGTCGGCCTCATCCTCGTGGCGTGCTGCCCCGGCGGGACGGCGTCCAACGTGGTCAACTACATCGCGCGGGCCAACGTGGCCCTGTCCGTGGTCATGACCGCGGTCTCGACGTTCGGGGCGGTGGTGATGACGCCGCTCCTCACCAAATGGCTGGTCGGGACGATGGTGCGGGTCGATGCGCTCGGGTTGTGTTGGAGCACTTTTGAGATCGTGATCATCCCGGTGGTCGGCGGGGTGCTGGTCAACCGGTTCCTGCCGCGAGTCGTCAAGACGGTGCTGCCGGTGGCTCCGCTCGTCTCCGTGCTGACGATCGCGCTCATCTGCGCCTGCATCATCGGCCAGAGCGCCGGGGCCGTGCGGAGCAGCGCCCTGCGCCTGCTGACGGCGGTGGGTCTGGTGCACGCGGGCGGGTTCGCCCTCGGGTACGCGGCCACCCGGCTTTTCCGTTACGACCGGATCACCGCGCGCACGATCTCGATCGAAGTCGGCATGCAGAATTCCGGTCTGGGCGTGGTCCTCGCGCGGCGGCACTTCGCCGATCCGCTCACCGCCGTGCCCTGCGCGATCTCCAGCGTGTTCCATTCGGTGATCGGCAGCCTCCTGGCCGGCTACTGGCGGCTCCGCGACGGGGGGCGGAGGTAGCCCGGCGCCGAGGATGCCGCAAACCAAGGCTCGCCGCCGGCGCGGTCGGTCGCTAGGCCTTCGCCCGCCACCATTTCCTCCGATGCTCACCGACGCCACCACGACCCTCGCCGACCTGAAGCAACGCGTGCTCACTTTCGCCCGGGAACGGGACTGGGAGCAGTTTCACTCGCCCAAGAACCTCAGCATGGCGCTGGCCGCCGAAGCCGGCGAGTTGATGGAGCACTTCCTGTGGACGGAGCACGCCGCTTCCCATGCCCGCGTCCGGGAGTCCGCGCGGCGCCGGGAAATTGCGGACGAGGTCGCCGACGTGGTGATCTACGCTCTCGAATTTGCCAACATCACGGACATCGATCTCGCCGCGGCGATCGAGGCCAAGCTGACCGCCAACGCAAGGAAGTACCCGGTGGCGAAATCCCGAGGCCGCTCGGACAAGTACACGGAGTTGTGAGGG
>JBAIXJ010000879.1:0-2162 GCA_037916645.1 Opitutales bacterium
CCGTTGATGCCGGCGGCCCCGCCGGGCCGGAACGAATCCGGCGCCCCCGTTTTTGTCATCCTCGGCGAGGAAGCCCTCGGATTGAACGGGGAGCCGACCGACCTGCACCTGATGCCGGATGGCCGGATTCTGGTGGTGGCGCCGCGGCGCCTGGTCTTCGGCGATGGCACCCGGTGGACGACCGTGCCGGAGATCGACAGCGGACTGGCGCTGCCGGGCTGCGCGGTTGACAAGGAGGGGCAGATCTTCTTCGGCACGCCCGGCGGATTCGGCCGGGTGCGTTACGATGACAACGGGCGCTGGCATGTGGAGAAGGTGGCTCCGTGGCCGGCGGAGGAACCTCCGGACCGGGTGGTGCCGCTCCGGGCGGTGGAAGCGGGCTCCGAATGGATCTGGCACAGCGACAGCGGCTCGGTCATCTCGTGGCGTCCCGGCCAGGCCGCGCGGACGATCACCAGCGTCGAGCGGGTGAGCCTCGTCTTTGTGTTCCGTGGCGTTCCGTACGTGAGCGACGCGAGCAACGGCCGTCTTTCCCGTCTGGTGGGAGCCGGGGAGGATGTCTTTCCGCCGGCGACGATGAGCCTGAAGGACGCCATCACGAGCGCCCTGCCGTGGAAGGGCGACCTCGAGCTCGTCGGCACCGTCGGGCGGGGTCTGGAGCTCTTTGATGGGCGGTCCCTGGTCCCGTTTCGCGCCTCGGGCATCCTGGCGACCGATGCCACCGTCAACGACCTCTGCCAGACCGAGGGCAACCTGTACGCGGCGGCCATCGAGAACTTCGGCATCGTCTTTTTTGATACCGACGGCCAGGTCGTGCAAACGCTCGACCGCACGCTCGATCACCGCCTGGCCCACGTGAAGAAGCTGCTGCCGACCGGCGGCGGGACAATCCTCGGCCTCGTGGACCACGGGCTGCTGGAAGTGGAGTTCCCTTCGCGCGTGTCCAACATGGAGCCCCTGGTGAGCGTCGGCGTCACCATCCCGACCGTGAACCGGTTCCAGGGGGACCTCTGGATCTACAGCGCCGAGAAGCTGCTGCGAGGGATCTACAATGCGGACGGCCGGCTGGTGCGGTTTGACCTCGACACGCCGCCGGGACGCGACGTCACCAGTTTTGCCGTCATCGGGGACCGGCTGGTCGCCGGCACCGACCGCGGCGCTTTTTGGCGGACGCCGTCGGGCTGGCTGCCATTCGCATCGGCGACGATGGATCTGCGGGTCCTGAGCCCAGTCCCGCGCGACGGGCGCTGGCTCTACGGGGCGCAGAATGAGATCGGCTGGCTGCGGGCGACCGCGACCGGTTTCGAGGTCGAGCCGATTCCGGCGCGCGGCCTGGAGCGGGTGCACAGTTCCCACAGCGACCGGAACGGCCGGATCTGGCTGGAACTCGGCGTCGGCCGGGTGGGGCGAATCGATTTCCGCGATGGCGTGCCGACGCTGGCGATCTTCGCAGTCAAGGACGGCCTGCCGAACGGCTGGGTGGCCCCGTTCGAAATCGACGGTCGGGTCACCTTCAACGTTTCGGGCCGATGGCTCCGGTTCGATGACGTGACGCGGCGGTTTGTGGCGGACGCCGACTTCGTCGCGAAGATCGCCGGCCTGGTCAATTGCGTCGGCCGGCCGTGCCGCGACGCCCTGGGCCGGCTGTGGGTTTCGGCCCTGAACTCGCCGCAGGTCCTCGACGACCGGGGAAGCGGGCCACCGCGCAATCTCCACGAGAAATTCCCCCTTGGCTTGGAGCCGTGGACCTATTTTCCCGAGGACGACGGCGTGATGTGGATGGTGAGTTACCACCGGCTCGTGCGCTACGACCCGGCCATCCCCGCGGCGCCGGCCGCCCCCCTTCGTGCGCTGATCACGCACGTCACGCTCCCGGCGAGCAATCGCGTCCTCGGAGCCGCGACGGAGCTGCCGGCGCTGGATTTCTCCGACAATTCGCTGGCGGTGCATTTCGTCGCGCCCGGGCATTCCTTCGCATCGTCGGTGACGTTCGAGGTCATGCTCGAGGGCGCCGGCGCGGGCTGGACGCCCATCGGGAGCAGCGGAACCGCGGCCTTCAACCGGCTGAAAGAGGGGCGCTACGTGCTGCATGTCCTGCCCCGGGTCGGCGACGCCCGGGGGACCGAGGCAACCCTTGCGTTTTCCATCCGGCCGCCGTGGTT
>JBAIXJ010000880.1:0-8291 GCA_037916645.1 Opitutales bacterium
CGCCGCGCCAGCTTCTCCACCTCGGGCAGGTCGGGCTCATGCTCGAAGGCCAGCAGCGAGCCGTGGAAGACCATCGCGGCGCAGGAGCTGGACGGCACGACCACCGGCAGCTCGCTCCGGAACACGCGCACCAGGTGGCGCATCACCCGGCGCGAAGCCGTCCAGTCGCCCGCGTTGAACGCCGGCTGGCCGCAGCACGTCTGCGCCTCGGGGAACTCGACCGTGAGCCCAAGGTGTTCGAGCACCTGCACCGCCGCCACCGCCGCGTCGTCGTAGAACGCGTCACACAGACACGTGGCCATCAACTGCACCTTTTTCCCCAGCGGCGGCTTGCGCTCCATCGTCGTCATGCGGCCAAAGCCTCACGCTGCCGGAATCATCCAGCGTCGCAATCCCGATTTGCGGGCGGCGCATCGGACTGTCCGACCCCCGGCGGAGTTTGCGGGCTCGCCATCGGCGTTGCGCGGACCAGAATCGCGCGCCATGCCCACCGTCTATTCCGCCGCCGTCGATCTTGGTGCGACCAGCGGCCGGGTGATCCTCGGCGCCTGGTCGAAGAACCGCCTGACGCTGCGCGACGTGCACCGGTTTCCGAATGCGTTCCGCCCCCTGGGCGCGCACGACTACTGGGACGTCGCCGGCCTCTGGGCCGAGGTGCGCACCGGGTTGGGCAGGGCCGCCGCCGCCCTCCCGCGCGGCGCCCGGCTCGCCGCCGTGGGCGTGGACACGTGGGGCGTCGACTACGCGCTCGTCAACGACGCCGGCCGGCTGGTGTTTCCCGTCCACGCCTACCGCGACGCGCGGACCCAGCCGGGCCTGCGCCACCTCGGGAACACCCGCGCCGCGCTCGAGCGCCTCTACGCGGCCACCGGCATCCCCAACGTCTTCTACAACACCAGCCTCCAGCTCGCCGAGGTCGTCGCCGCCTGTCCCGCCGTCGCCGATCTGGCCACGCGTTGCCTGTTCCTCCCCGACTATTTCAATTTCCTCCTCTCCGGCCGCATGGAGAACGAGCTGTCCATCGCCAGCACCTCCCAGCTGCTCGATGTGCACTCGACCGACTGGTCGCGGACCGCGCTCGATTTCTTTCACATCCCCGCCGAGTGGTTCACGAAGCCGGTCTCCGCCGGCACCCGCCTCGGACCCGTGCGCGGCCTGCCCGGACTCGACGGCGCGCAGGTCATCGCGGTGCCCGGCCACGACACCGCCTGCGCCTATGACGCGATGCCGGCGGCCCCAGGGGGCGGCGACCTCTTCCTCAGCTCCGGCACCTGGTCGCTGGTGGGATTCGAGAGCGACACGCCGGTCCTGGGTGCGGCTGCCCTGCGCGCGCGGGTGGCCAACGAGCGCATCGGCGACGGACGGTATCGGCCGCTGACCAATGTGCCTGGCCTGTTTCTGCTCGAACAGACACTCAAGGATTTCGCCGTGCGGCCGAAGACGGACCGGGACTGGAGCGCTCTCATCGCCGCCGCGGAGAAGCTGCCGGCGCCTCCTGCTCCGCTCGATGTCACCGACCCGGCGTTCGCCAACCCGTCCTCGATGCGGGCCGCGATCGACGCCCAGTTGAAAAAGCGGCGGGTGCCCGCGCCCCGGAATCTGGCCGGCTATGTCCGCCTCATCTGCGCCTCGTTGGGTCGCGGCCACGCCGCGGTGGTCGCGGCGTTCGAGCAGATGACCGGCCGGAAGTTCCGCCGCGTGCTCATCGTCGGGGGCGGCTCGAAGAACCGGCTGCTTTGTCAGGCCACGGCCGATGCGGCCGGGATTCCCGTTGTTTCGTTCGCCCTCGAGGGCACGGCGGTGGGCAATCTCGCCCGCCAACTCATCGCGCTCGGGGCCGTGGAGAACCTCGCGACCTTCCGTCGCCATCTCGGCGCCGGCCTGAAGCAGACGACCTACGTGCCGAACGACTGAGCTGCTTCCCCTAAAGAGCCCTCTTACTCGTTCTCTTAATCGTTCTTCCTCATCGCCCATCGATTTTCCGGCGATAGCGATCGAAGAGAAGGAGCAAGAGAACGAGGAAAGAGTTCGCCCGCCGGCTCCGGAATCATCAGGGGAATCAGCCGGTTCGGCGTAATATCTCCTGCATCTCCGGCCCCATGAACGGTCATTCCCACCATCATTCGCCCGCCGCTCCCGACTCCGCCCCCGACCCGCGCGCGCCGGTGTACATGGGGCTGCCGGCCGCGCAATTCCTGCTGCCGCGCTTCTGGGTGGCGCTGGCTCTGAGCCTGCCGGTGATGGCCCTCGCGATGGGCGAGATGATCCCCGGACTCGCCCATGTCGTGCCGTCCCAGGCGTCGGGCTGGATCCAGTTCCTTCTCACCACGCCGGTGTTCTTCTGGAGCGGGGCGCCGTTCATCCGCCGGTGGTGGGTGTCGCTGCGGGAGCGCGACACCAACATGTTCACGCTCATCGTCACCGGCACCGGGGCGGCCTATGGCTACAGCGTCGTGGCCGTGATCTTCGGCGACCGCCTGCCGGCCACCCTCCGCGGGGCCCACGGGGCGCCGCTGTACTTTGAGGCCGCCGCGGTCATCACCACGATCGTGCTGATCGGCCAGATCCTGGAGCAGCGCGCCCACGCCCGCACCGACGCCGCCATCCGCGCGCTGATGGATCTGGCGCCCAAGACCGCCCATCGCGTGCGCGACGGCGCCGAGGAGGATGTGCCGCTCGAATCGGTCGGGCCCGGCGATCTGCTCCGGGTCCGGCCGGGCGAAAAGGTGCCGGTCGACGGCGTTGTGGCGGAGGGCGGCAGCAATGTCGACGAGTCGATGCTCACCGGTGAACCCGAGCCGGTGACCAAGGCGCCCGCGGACCCGGTCTCCGGCGGCACCCTCAACACCACCGGCAGCTTCGTCATGCGGGCGGAACGGGTCGGGCGCGACACGCTGCTGGCGCAGATCATCCGTCTGGTCGAGGAGGCGCAGGAGAGCGAGGCCCCCATCCAGCGGCTCGCGGACAAGGTGGCGGCGTGGTTCGTGCCGGCCGTCGCCGGCGTTGCCGCGCTGACCTTTGCCCTCTGGCTGGCACTCGGCCCCGAGCCGCGGCTGATTTTCGCCCTGGTGAACGCGGTCGCGGTGCTGATCATCGCCTGCCCCTGCGCGCTCGGGCTCGCCACGCCCGTCTCGCTCGTCACCGGTATCGGCCGCGGGGCGCAGGCGGGCGTCCTCGTCAAGAACGCCGAGGCCCTCGAGCGTCTGGCGGGAGCGACGACCCTGCTCGTCGACAAAACCGGCACACTCACCGAGGGCAAACCGCGGGTCGTGGCCGTGCAGCCGGCGGACTCCGGGTCCGAATCCGAATTGCTGACCCTGGCCGCCGCGGTCGAGAGCGCCAGCGAACACCCGCTGGCCCGGGCGATCGTGGCGGCGGCGCAGGCGCGCGGACTCAGCCTCCCGCCGGCGACAGATTTTGTCGCCGAACCCGGCATGGGCGTAACGGGGCTGGTTGAGAGCCGGCGCATCCAGGTGGGGCGCGTTATCCTTAACGCGCCCGAATCAGACTCATCAGACGCGGAGCGGCGCGTTGGGGATCCGGCCTTCGCCCATTTCGTTCGCGGCGATGCCGGGAGCCCAGAGAGGCTTCGGCGGACGGGCAACGCGCCCTACCCTCAGTCCGCCACCCTCGTCGGCGTCAGCATCGACGGCCGTTTCGCCGGCACAATCGCGCTGGCGGATCCGGTCAAGGCGACGACGCCGGAGGCCATCGGCGAGCTGCACCGGCTCGGGCTGCGGGTCGTCATGGTCACGGGCGACCGCGAGGCGACCGCCCGGAAGGTGGCGCAACAGCTCGGCTTGGATGACGTGCATGCGGGTGTCACCCCGGCGCGCAAACAGGAGCTGGTGCGGGAGCATCGCGGACGCGGCGAACGCGTGATCTTCGCGGGCGACGGCATCAACGACGCCCCGGCGCTCGCCGCGGCGGACGTCGGCATCGCCATGGGGACCGGAACCGACGTCGCCATGCACAGCGCCGGCCTCGTCCTGGTGAGGGGCGACCTTCGCGGCATCGTCAAGGCGCTGCACCTCAGCCGTGCGGTGCTGCGCACCATCAAACAGAACCTGTTCCTGGCGTTCTTCTACAATGGTCTGGGGATTCCGGTGGCTGCCGGCATCCTCTACCCCGCCCTCGGCTGGCTGCTCAATCCCATGCTGGCGGGCGTGGCGATGAGCCTGAGCTCGATCTGCGTGGTCAGCAACGCCTTGCGCCTGCGGCGGGTCCAATTGTAACACCAGGGGCCCCGGCGCCGCCCACGGGTCTGCCCGGCCAAAGGAAGAGCAGGCGCCGCTGTCATGAGCGGCAAAGCCTCAGCTTTGACGGCTTCCGATCCGATACGAAGGTATGCCTGCGCCCATCAAACGCATCCTGCTGGCCGACCATGACCACGAGTTCGCCATGTCGCTGGCCTACGCGTGCACCCGGCGGGGCCTCGATTGGGAGGTCTCCGAGGCCAGGACGTGCGACGAAGCTTTGGGCAAACTCCAGCAGATCCCCATCGACGCGATCATCGCGGACGCCCGGTTTGCGGGAGGCAGCGGCGTCAAGCTGCTGCACGCCGTCACCGATCGCCATCCCCGGATTTCGCGCATCATCCTCTCGGATCAGCCCACGGAAGAACTGATGCTGGGGTCGCTGGGTGCGGCCCACCAATATCTCGCGAAACCCTGCTCCCTCGCGGAGTTGATCGCCGCCGTGTCGCGGCTCGAGGCCCTGGACAGCTTCTTCATGAAGGATCCCCTGCGCCGGCTGGCCAACCGCATCCAGCGGTTGCCGAGCCCGCCGACCGTATGCCTGCGCCTGGTCAACGAACTGGCCCGATCGGATGCCACCACGGACAGCGTCGGCGCGATCATTGCGCGGGACTCGGGCCTGACGGCCCGGGTGCTCCAGGTCGCCAATTCCGCGTTCTTCAAGCCCGAGCACCCGGTCGTCAATGCCCCCGAGGCCGTGCAGGTGCTCGGGTTCAATCTGGTCAAGAGCCTCGCGCTTTCGCAGGGCCTGTCGACCACGCTGGGGCCTGCTCCGACCGGCGAACTCGACCCGGAGCGCCTCTACCGGCACAGCCTGGGGACCGGCCTCCTGGCCCAGACCATCGCCCGCGACCAAGGGGGCGATACGGAGGCGGTCGACGCGGCATTCACCGCCGGCATTCTCCACGACACGGGCAAGCTCGTCTTTGCGTCGGCTTTGCCGGAACTGTACACGAAGGCAGTGCAGCGCGCGGCCGAGGAGTCCATCCCCCAGTGGCAGTCCGAGGCCGAGGTCATCGGGATCGGGCATGCCGAGATCGGCGCGTATCTGCTCGGGCTATGGGGCCTGCCCTCCTCGATCGTCGAAGCGGTGGCCTGGCACCACGAGCCGCGCCGGCACGATCCGCAGACCTCCAATGTGCTCACCGCCATCCACGTCGCCGATTACCTCGAGAGCCAGCGCTGGCCCGCCAGCCGCCGGCGACTGGTCGTGAAGGTCGACGAGCCCTACATGCAGTCGCTGCAACTCGCGCCGCGGATGGAAGACTGGGCGGAAATCGCCGAGCCTTCCGCCTGACAGGCGGCGCAGCGGCCGTCGCGCACCCCGGCTATGCCCGGGGAGAGGCTCTATTTGTCTGTTCGGCAAAACCTTATGCCCGGCTCGGGCGTCCATCTCGCGCGGCGCGGAGCGGTGTCCTCATCTCGCTAAGGCCCGGCCCATTTGCGGCCGATATGGAATCATGCCTTTGTCACCCAAGCGCATCCTCTTGGTCAACGCCGACGAGGATGTCCTCGCCGCGTTATCGGCCGCCTGCCTGCCCTACCACGAGGATTGGCAGCTGACGACGGCGACGACCGGCGCCGACGCGCTCGACCAGTTGGGCCAGGGGCACTGCGACGCGGTGATCGCCGACCGGCAGTTGAAGGACATGAGCGGTCTCGAGCTGCTGCGCACGGCCATGGTCTGCCATCCGCAGATGGCGCGGATCCTCCTGTCCGAGCAGCCCGACCGGGACACGGTGATCGCCTCGCTGGGCATCGTGCACCAGTATCTGCCGACGCCCTGCGCCCCCGCCGATCTGCTTTCGGCCATCTGCCGGCTGACGGTGCTCGATCGGTTCTTCACCAACGATCTCCTGCGCATGATCGTGGCGCGGGTCCAGCAGCTGCCGAGTCCGCCGCGGGTCTATTTCCAGTTGATGAAGGAGCTGGCCCAACCCGACGCCACCATCGACAGCGTCGGCGCCATCATCGCGCAGGACTCGAGCCTCTCGGCCAAGCTGCTCCAGGTGGTCAACTCGGCCTTCTTCAGCCCGCCCGCGCCGATCGTCAGCGTGCGCGAAGCGGTGCAGATCGTCGGATTCAACCTCGTGAAGAGCCTGTCGCTCTCGCTCGGCCTGTTCGCCTCGCTCAACCCGCTCGCGGCCACCGAGGTGAACCCCGACCGGCTCTACCTGCACAGCCTCGCCACCGCGATGCTCGCCCAGAAGATCATGATCGACGAATCCGTCGGTTCGGAGACCGCCGACGCGGCCTTCACCGCCGGCATCCTCCACGACGTGGGCAAGCTCGTGCTGGTCTCCGCGCTGCCGGGCCTCTACCGGCAGTCGGTGCAGCTGGCGGCGGACGAACTGATGCCGCAATGGCAGGCCGAGGCCAACATCTTCGGCGTCGATCATGCCGCGGTCGGCGCCTACCTGCTCGGCCTCTGGGGGCTGCCGGCGCCCATCGTCGAGGCCGTGGCGTGGCACCACGAGCCGGGGCATCACCATCCGCCGGCCTTCAACGCGCTCACCGGGGTCCACGTGGCGGACTTCCTGCAGAGCCAGCACTGGCCGGCCAGCCAGCGGACGCTCGTGGTCAACCTGGACATCGCGTACATCCAGTCCCTCGACCTCGCCGAAAAGATCGAGCGGTGGTCCGAGGTCGAAGGCAGCCTGTAGCGCCCGGCACGGCGATAGGCCGCCGTGGCGCCGGAATCGACCCCGCGCCCGCCATTTTTGCCCGTGTTCCAACCCGTTGTCGTGGAATGACGCCGGCAATCATGCTCCGCGCCTGTGGGTTGGAAAATGCAACCGAGGCGGGCCTCCGGTGGTCCAACCGCCCGGAACGTTGTCCATGAAACTCCAAGCCATATTGCTTTCCGTTCTGCTCGGCCTCGCCCTGGCCGGGTGCAGCACGGTTGACAGCCGGATCCGGGAAAAAGCTGCTGTCTTCAACCAGCTGTCGCCGGCTGACCAGGCCCGGATCCGCCAGGGCATCATCGCGGTGGGCTTCACGCCGGACATGGTGTACATGGCGCTGGGGAACCCGACCGAGATCCGGCTGCACACGATCGCGGCGGGCCAGGAGACGCTGTGGATCTACAGCACCTACTACGACCGCTACGAGGGCACGGTCCATGCCGGCTACCGGCGCTGGGTGTACTATGACCCGCGCATCCGCGCCTACCGCGTCTATTACGAGCCGGTTTACGGTCAGGTCTACAGCGAGCAGAAGGAGAACGTCTTCCGGATCACCTTCCTGAACGGCCGCGTGACCGCGATTGAGGAAACGAAATAGCGGGGCTGCGCCGCGGGCCCGAGTCGGGGCTCATTTTGCCGGAGATGCCGCGGGTCCGGAAAACTGGACCTCGATGAGGTCGCGTGTCAGCCGTTGTTGATCCACCACGTTTTGGAGGACCGCCAACTGCGGGGGCGACAAGACTCCCTGTGCCTGCGCACCCACCGCAGCCCAATCGGTCTGGGGGACATGACGAAACATCGGCGACCGGCCATCGCTCGCCATGGGTGTTCTCACGATCTGGGTGTTGCGCGCAATGATCTGTACGAGTTGCTCTCCTTGAAGCGCCGTCACCGGTGTCTCCGACGCGTATAGGTTGGACGCGAGCGATTGTACCATCTCTCGAGCCCCTTGCGCAGTCGGCAAGTCGAACTGTTGAAACTCGGCGAACCCGACGTCGCCGAGCACCGCCTTCAGCTTTTCGTCCCGCTGCACCAACGGGTCGGAGGTCATCCGCGCCACGGCCGTGTTCGCTGCCGAATCCCTCACTGTTTCGAGGCCTTGCGTGCTGGCTGCCGCCCAGATGTCGATCTCCGCCTGCATGCAGTCCGCGAGTGCCGACTCAAACTGCGAGACCTTATCCGGCGATAGATTAAGGGCGCGATACAACGGCGCGTACTTCAATAGCAGCTCGGCCCGGTATTTCTCGACGTAAACTCGTGCGTAATCCGGGTTGCTCCATGGATTCATGCTTGCCGGCCTCGGAGAGCCTGTCTCCGACGTTCCGGCCGCCACGGCTTTTTTGCGTGCTGC
>JBAIXJ010000881.1:0-13758 GCA_037916645.1 Opitutales bacterium
ACCATCTCGGGATAGCTGACCCAGTAGGGCGCGGGAATGATCGCCTCGTCGCCCGGACTGCAGGTCGCCAGCACGGCGAGGTAGCAGGAAAACTTGCCGCCCGGGCTCACCACGACCTGGCCGGGCGCCACCTTCAGTCCGTAGTCCGCGCCGTAGCGCTCCGCGATGGCCGCCCGCAGCTCCTCGATGCCGGGCGTTGGCGCGTACTTCGTCTTCCCGGCCTTCAAGGCGGCGATGCACGCCTCCTTGATGAAGTCGGGCGTGTCGAAGTCCGGCTCGCCCGCGGCGAAGCCGCAGACGTCCTCCCCCGCCGCTTTCAGCGCCTTGGCCTTGGCGTCGACGGCCAGCGTGGGCGAAGGCGCGACGTTGCGCGCCCAAGTGGAGAGGGACGGCGGGTTGGAATTCATGGTTCGGGCGTTCACTAAAGGGTCGCCCCTTCCAAAAGCAAGCGCGGCCCGTTCGGCTCCAGCGCTTTCCCGCCGCGGAGCGCCGCCGAGGCCGCCCGCGTCAGGCCCGCCGGACCATCCAGCCGGCGCTCAGCGCCGCCGGCGCCCGGTGGCCTTGCCCGCCGCCTTGTTCACCAGCGGCCGGCGGGAGCGAAGCGGTTTCGCCGCCGCCTTCGAGCGTCGGACCGCCACCGCCTCGAGCGCGGCCCGCAGGAGCTCGCCGGCGCTGACCTTCTTCTGCCGGGCGCCGCGGAAGAGCCGCTGCTTTTGGGCGGACGACAGCCGCACGGAGATTTGCAGCTGCTCGCGCGGCGGCGCCCGGAAGCCGGACAGGTCAAACGTCGCGAGCGCATGCCGCACCACCTCGCTCACTGATTTCAGCCCAAGGTGCCCGCGGCACAGGTGAATCCGGTCCACCAGCGCCCGCGGCAGCTCGAACGTCAACGGCGTGGAGGCAAGGGTGTGGTTGGAAGCCATGCTACGGGAGGGACCAGCCTGCGGGGGTAAGGGCGCGCAACGGGAAAAAAGTCGCGCCTCGCGCGGGAGGGCAACGAAAATCTTGCGCGTTCAAGGTTGACTCACCGGGGCCCCGGTCGATTTTCACAGTTCGTTTCGCCCATCCCGGATTCCCATGGCGCGCGTTGTCATCGAGCATCTGCTGAAGGTCTTTCCCGAAAAGAACGGACCGGGCGTGCGGGCGGTGAACGACATCAACCTCACGATCGAGGATCGCGAATTCATGGTGCTGGTCGGCCCGTCCGGCTGCGGCAAATCCACCACCCTGCGGATGATCGCCGGCCTCGAGGAAATCACCCAGGGGAGCATCGCCATCGACGGGCGGGTGGTCAACCAGGTGGCACCCAAGGATCGCGACATCGCGATGGTGTTCCAGAACTACGCCCTGTACCCGCACATGACGGTCTATGACAACATGGCGTTCGGGCTGAAGCTGCGGCATTTCCCCAAGGCCGAGATCAAGGCGCGCGTCCAGGAGGCGGCGGCCATGCTCGGGCTCGAGCCCTACCTCAAGCGCAAGCCGAAGGCCCTCTCCGGCGGCCAGCGCCAGCGCGTCGCGGTCGGGCGCGCCATCGTGCGCAAGCCGAAGGTGTTCCTGTTCGACGAGCCCCTGTCGAACCTCGACGCCAAGATGCGCGTCTCCACGCGGACCGAGATCTCCAAGCTCCACGGCCGGCTGGGCGTCACCATGATCTATGTGACGCACGACCAGGTCGAGGCCATGACCATGGGCGACCGCATCTGCGTGATGAAGGACGGCAACATCATGCAGGTCGCGGAGCCGCTGACCCTCTACAACCACCCGGAGAACCTCTTCGTCGCGGGCTTCATCGGCAGCCCGCCGATGAATTTCTTCCGCGGCACGGTCGAGCGCGCCGCCGATCGCCTCACGTTCGTCGAAGCGGTCGCCGACGGCTCCCCGCCGCTGCGACTCCGGCTCGACGAGGCGCAGTCGCGCCAGGCCGCGGCGCACGTCGGCCGGCCGCTGATCCTCGGCCTGCGTCCCGAGGACATCCAGGATGTCCCGCCGGGGGCCGAGGCCGATCCCGCCTGTTCCGCCGAGGTGAAGATCGAGGTGGTCGAGCCGATGGGGGCCGAGACGTATCTCTACCTGGCAACCGGAGCGACCTCATTCATTGCCCGTGTCCGCGCCAGCAACCGTTTTGACGTCAATCACCGGCTGAAGATGACCTTCGATGTCAGCCGGGCGCATCTGTTCGACGTCGCCACCGAGCAGGTGCTCCGCTGACCCGGGTGCCGGCCCCGGCCGACGCCCCCCCCGATCACCGCCCGAGCACGGCGTGGCGGATCCAGGTGTAGGCTTCCGCCGGAGTGTCCACAGTGGCGATGGGATGCGCGGCCAACCCGGGCGGGATGACCCGGCCGTGCCGGATCATCACCATCGGCGCTTCCGCGGCCGCCGCGCCGGCCAGATCCTGGTCGGAGTCGCCGACAAACAGGACCTCGCCGATGGCCAGGCCCCAGACCTTCACGATCTCCAGCAGCCCTTCCGGATCCGGCTTGTGGGAATCGAGGTCGTCGCCGCAGATCCAGGGGTCGAATTGGCGGTCCAGCTTCAGGCCGCGCAGCCGCGCCTCCGTCAAGCTCCGCTCCCGTCCGGTCCAGATGCCGAGCGGGATTCCCGCCCGGCGGAGGTCGGCGAGCAACCGCCGCGCCCCGCGGAACAGCCGCGTCATTTCGTCGTGCGCGCTGAAGAAGGCGACGTAGCGCGCCAAGGCCTCGGGCACGTGTTCCTCCGCGCCGAGCAGGCGCCGCAGGCAGGCTTCCGAGGGCCCGCCAAGACTGGCCAAGACCTCGTGCCGGTCAGGCCGCGGGCGGTAGCGCGCCACGACCTCGGCCATGCCCTCGAGGACAAGCGGCATGCTGTCGAGCAGCGTGCCATCGAAATCGAACACAACCCCGCGATAGCCCCGGGCGCCCGATCTCATGGCGCCGAGAGCGATACCAGGTTGCCCGGCACCGCCGCGGGCGCCGTCAGGTCCGCCGGGGCGAAATACGCCGGCGGAAACTGCTGGTCCAACGCCGCCGCGGTGACCACGAAGCGCGTCTTGTTCCGGGAGGTCTCGTCGCGCAGG
Source organism: Opitutales bacterium (assembly GCA_037916645.1). GTDB lineage: Bacteria > Verrucomicrobiota > Verrucomicrobiia > Opitutales > Opitutaceae > Fen-1467. The sequence continues at coordinate 3,059 of JBAIXJ010000881.1, forward strand.
TCGATCGCCTTGACCAGCCACTGCTCGCCGACCTTTTTCAGATCGAGCAGATTGACCGTCTTCAGCGCCTGCCCGCCGGCGCCGATCAACTCGGCCTGCACCAGGGCGACGTACTGGGTATCGAGGTAGACGCGGACGCCGGTGAGGTCGGGATGCTGCGCCGCGAAGTCGGCGGGCGGATAAAGCAGGAACTGGTGCGCAGGCCGGCCATGCATCCGCGCCAGGCCCTCGTACACAAAATCCGGCCAGTAGAGAAACGGCATCTGCAGGTCGAAGGCCGTCAGGTCCGTGCCGGCGACCGGCGCGAACAGGGCCGCCACGCCCCGCGGATCGACGGCGGCACCGCTCGTCTCCCACAGCGCCGGCTTCGGGCCGCCCTGCACCAGCAGGCGCAGTTCCGGAGCGCCCGCCTGGTCCGGCTGAATCTGGACGCGGGAGATCGGTCCGTCCGGGTTGCGCGAACCCCACAACGAGCCGCGCCGCACGCGCTCGTCGCCCCGCCGGGGCAGCACGCGGAGTTCAAAGGCCAGATAATAGTCGCCCTGGATGCCCTGCCGCCGGAACTCCTCCAGGATGCGCCGTCCCTCCTCCTGGTCGGGCTTGCCGGTCTGCAGAAAGCTGGGCGGCGGACGATTGCCTCCCGGCTGCGCCCACGCCGGCGTCGTCAGATGGCCCGCCGCGAGCAATGCCCCGATGAGGATCCACCTCCGACCGCGGCGGTGGAACAGAAGCCCGCCCGGCACCCGGTCAGGGGTTCTTGGCGGGCGCGGCGTCCTGGCTGGTCGTCTTGGCCGCATCAGGAGCAGGGCTGGTCGGCACCGACACCGCGGGGGCGGCCGAACTCGGCGCCGCCGGGCTCGTCGCGGGCGCGGTCGTCGAGGTCACGGGCGGCGTCGCCGGCGCCGAGATGTTCGGCAGCGCCCCGCCGTGATGGCCGGCGCCGTGCGCCCGTTGATAAATGTAGCCCAGGTAGATGAGAAAACTCAGGACGAAGAAAGTGACCGTCGCCTTGATCGTCAATCCGGTCAAAACGTTGCTGGTGTCGGGCCCGAAGGCCGATTCCACCATGCCGCCGCCCATCGCGGCCATGCCGCCGGCGTCCGATTTCGCGCGCTGGGCCAGCACGACCAGGCCGAGAAAGAGCGCCACCACGATCAACAGGACCGTGAAAACGTTGATCAGAATCGAGATCATAAAGGGCGCATGTCAACAGGCTTGGACACCCGATGTCAACCCGCGTTCTGGGCCGCCGCCCCCAGCCGGATCAGATCGTGTAGTCGGCGGGCGGCCCGGCCGGCGTAGGGCCGGGCTCGGCGGCGGTCTCCTGCTTCTTCCCGTAAAAAAGGCGCACGTCGGCCCGCCGGGTCTGGAGCAGCTCGGTCGCCCGCTGCAATGCCCGCTTCGTGCTCATGGTGAGGTTGACCTCCGCTGGAAACACATTCTCGGCACCGACTTGCGCCAGCAGGCCGCTGTTCTTGATCACCCGCATCACGTCCGCGTTGCAGCCGCTGAAGATGAGGTAGCGCCCGTTCCGCCGCAGATAGTCGTGCAGGTTCTCCATGGCCATCACGGTCGAGGCGTCGAGGTGCCGGGCGTTCTTCATGCGGAGGATGAACACCCGGATGTTGGCGTCCTCCGCCAGCTGGCGCACCTGCTCCTGGAAAACGTCCGCCGCCCCGAAGAACAGTTCGCCCTCCACGTGGATGATCGAGATCTGGGGGTTGGTGCGCTTGGCGGGGTCCTGCACCTCGCCCAGCTGGCCGCTTTCATTGAAGGCGTACTCGACCAGCGACGGGGCGCTGGTCTTCTGGAGGAACAGCACGAGCGCCGTGCCGATGCCGATGTAGATCGCCGTCTCGAGCTTGAAGAACAGGGCGGAGCCGACGGTGGCGGCAAAGACGATCGCGTCGGCCCGGGTCGAGCGGACGGCGACCCGGATCTGCGACCAGTTGACCAGCTTGTAGCCCACGCGCATCAGGTGCGCCGCGAGCGCCGCCACGGGGATGTAGTTGAAGACCGGCGTGAGGAAGAAGAGGATCAGCAGCACCACGACGCTGCTGAGCATCGACGACAGCTGGGAGGAGGCCCCGCTCTGGTAGTTCACCGCGGACCGTGTGAAGGACGAGGAGCCGGGGGTGACCCCGAAAAGCCCCGCGGCGATGTTGCCGGCGCCCATGCCGAGCAGCTCCTGGTTCGGCTCGAGGTGCTGCCCGCTCTTGGCCGCCAGGGACTTGGTGATCGCGGTGGCCTCCAGCATGCCGATGATCGCGATGGCGATCACCGTGCTCGCCAGGGGCGGCAGGAGGTGCAGCTGCGTCTTCAGGGGCGGCAGCCACTCCAGCGCCGGGATCGCCGCGGCGAGCGCGCCCTCATCCGAGACCATCAGGAACGGCGGCTTCTGCAGGCCGAAGATGTGCCCGCGGTTCACCAACTCCGTGAAAACCCGGGCCGCGACCCCGAGCAGCGCCAGCCCGATGAGCGCCTCCGGCCAGGTGGCCCGCCAGCGCTTGATCCCCTCAAAGACCCCGAGCGTCAGCAGGCCGATCCCGATCGCCCACCACGAGACATTCACCCGCCGCACCGCATCCACCACCTCGCCAATGACCGTGACGAATCCCTGGCCCGCCGGGACGTGAAAACCGAGGAAATTCGGCCCCTGGCTGGAGATCAGCAGGACGCCGATCGCCGTCGTGTAGCCGATGACGACCGAGCGCGAAATGAACTTCGTGACCTCGCCGAAATTCAGGAGGCCGGCGAGAAACTGCACCAGCCCGATCAAGAACGCCAGGTAGGCCGCCAGCGCCAGCGGGTGCAGCCCGAGATCGGCGTTGCTGGCGACGGTGGCCGCCGTGATCAAACAAACCGACGTGGTCGGGCCAAACACGTGGTAGTGCGACGAGAAGAACAGCGCGCTGAAGAACCCGCCGACCACGACCGACATGACCACGGTCATCGGCGGCAGGCCGAGGATGAGGGCGAAACCGATGGCCTGCGGCACGGAGACCAGGGTCAGCGTCGCCCCGGCCACCAGGTCGGAACGGAGCTTCGCCCAGGAGTAGTGCTGGAACTCCGTGACAAAGGGAAAACGCAGCCGAAACATCTTGGCGCCCAGCGCCGATGCATCGGAGAGCGTCTCCCGAAACGTCTCCGCTGTGCTCATGCCTGATCCGATCCGAGCCCTAATTTATCCAAAATCCGCTGGAGATCGTCGTTGCCGGCGTATTCAATCACAATGCGGCCGCGCTTCGGCGAGTGATGGACCGAGACGCGAGCCGCGAGATGGGTGGCCAGGCGTTTTTCGATGGCGGCGACCGCAGCCGCGACCTCCGGCGCCGCCCGGCCCGCATGCCGCCGCGCGCGGGAGCCCCGGCCGCCCTGGAGCAGCTGCTCCAAGCCGCGGACGCTCAGGCCGTCCTCGAGCACGCGGCGCGCCAGCAGGCCCCGGCGCTCCGCGTCCTCCAGGCCGAGCAGGACCTTGGCGTGGCCGACACTCAGGAGTCCCTTGGCGATGAACCCTTGGATCTCCGGATCCAGCGTCAGCAGCCGCAGCGAATTCGTCACCGAGGCGCGGCCCTTCCCCACCCGCTCCGCGGCCTGCTCCTGCGTCAGGTCGAAGTCGCGGATCAGGCTCGCGTACCCGTACGCCTCCTCGATCGGATTCAGCCCCTCCCGCTGGAGGTTTTCCACCAGGGTCAACGTGGCCGAGGAGGCGTCGCTCGCCTCGAGGATCCGCGCAGGGATCGCCGGGATTTTGAGCTGCTGAAACGCCCGCCAGCGGCGTTCGCCGGCGATCAATTGAAAGCGCTCCCCCGCCCGGCGGACGACGACCGGCTGCAGCAAGCCCTCGGCGCGGATGCTCTCGGCCAGTTCCGCCAGCTGCTCCGCGTTGATCTCCTTGCGCGGCTGAAACGGACTCGGATCCACCCGCGATACCGGGATCTCCTCGAACCCGGGGGCCACGGGGTGACCCGGCGCCGGATGCGGCGCGGCCGGGGCCGGGAGCTGGATCTTCGGCGCCGCGGTGGTCCCGCTGGCGATCAGAGCGCCCAAGCCCCGGCCCAATCTGGATTTCGGCGCAGCCATGGCTCAGCGTCACTTCCCCTGCGGAATGAACAGGGTCTGCCCCACCTGCAGGCGGGACGGATCGGCGATCTTGTTCGCGTTGATGATGTCCTCGACGCGTCCGCCGGTCTTGTGCGCGATGCTCGAGAGGGTGTCCCCCCGCTGCACGGTGTAGCTGACGCCTTCCTTCGGGTAGCTGTCCGTGAACGTGGGCGTCGACACCGCCGACCGCGTGGCGGCGCCGCGGGCGACGGCGTTGATCGCGGTGTTCGTTTCGCTCGCCAGTTTCTCCAACTGCACGGTCACCTGCTGCAGGGTCTCGCGCTTTTGATCACGGAGCGCGGCCTGCAGCGTCCGCTGCACGTTGGCGATCGCCTCGTTGAGCTGCGCCAGCGTGACATAGGTCTGCCCGGACTTGCTTCGCAGGTCGTTGTTCTCGCGCTCCAGCTGTTCGACCCGCAGGCTCAAGTCCCCCACGCGCTGGTTCAGCAGGCGGACGTCCTCCCGCAGGCTGGCCAGCTCGAAGCCGCCCGAGGCGGGCTGATTCATGCCCTGCCCCGTCAACGGGAGCGGGACCAGCGACAGGGCGCCCAGCAGCCCGGCAATTCCGGTAAGAAACGTGTGACGCGCCATATGCGCGGCAGCATTGGAAGAAACCCTGGCAAAAACAAGCGAAGAAGCCGCCACGGTGCCCGGAGCTTGTCGCAGGGCGGGCCGGCGGCCGCCTCAGCGGAAAGGTTCGCGTCCGACCAGCGCGGTCATCGGGCGCGAGGGCAGGCACGCCCCAACCGGCAGCGGGAATCCCCGCAGGAATTCCGCGGCGGCCAGCGCCTTGCCGCCGGGGCGCTGCAGGCGACGGAGCCGGAGGACGCCCTCGCCGGTCGCCACGCGCAGGCCGTCGTCATCGGCACCCAGCACCAACCCGGGCGCGGCCGGCGCGGGGTCGACCCGACCCGGCGGGCTCACGGCATCGGCCAGGCCGATCCGGAGGGTGATTCCCGCGAAGGTGATCACGCAACCAGGCCAGGGCCAGAGGCCGTTGATCCTTGCCGCCAGCACCGCCGCCGGCGCCCGGAAATCCAAGGTCCCGTCCTCCTTGGCCAGCCGCCGGCAAAAGGTCGCCGCCACATGATCCTGCTCCGCGAAAGCCAGCTCGCCGCCGGCGAATCGCGGCAGCGCCCGCGCGAGCAGAGGCACGCAGGCCGTCGCGATCCGCGCTTCGACGTCCGGCGCGGTGTCGAGCGGCCCGACCAGCACCCGCTCGGCGTCGGCGATCGGTCCGGCGTCGAGCCGGCGGACGATCCGCATCAGCGTTACCCCCGTTTCCCGCTCGCCGCTGGCCACGGCGGTCTGGATGGGCGAGGCGCCGCGGTATTTCGGCAGCAACGATGCGTGGAGGTTGAGCGTGCCGAGGCGCGGCGCCCCCAGAAAAGCGTCGCCGAGAATGTGGCCGTAGGCCGTGACCAGCGCCGCGTCGAAGCGCTGGGCCGCGAGCCACTCGGTCTCGTCCGGCGTCAGCTTTTCGGGTTGGCGCACCGGAATGCCGTGCGCCTCCGCCCAGCGTTTGACCGGCCCGGGTTCCGTTCTCTGCCCGCGGCCCGCCGGCCGGTCCGGCTGGGTGTAGGCCGCCGCCACCTGCGCCCACCGGCTCCCCTCGCCCGCCAGCCAGTCAAGCGCGGGCAGGGCGATGGGATCGGAGCCGAGAAAGGCCAGCTTGAGCGGGGGCGCCATGGGAACCGCCGCCCGTTCTAGCAGGCCGGAGGCCGAGGTCACACCGAATCGGCGACAACCGCCGCCGGCCCGGGATCCGTGCGCTTGCGTTGCCTCTCCCGATGGCGAATGTTTTCCGGACACACACCCCATGAAGGTCCTATTCGTCGGTGGAACCGGCATCATCAGCTCCGCCTGCTCGCGCCTCGCGCTCGAGCGGGGAATCGAACTCTACCTGCTCAACCGCGGGCAGTCGGTGCGCCCGGTGCCCGCGGGGGCCCGGGTCCTCCGCGGCGACATCCGCGATCCCGGCTCCGCCCGCGCGGCGCTCGGCGACCTCGCATTCGACGCCGTGGCCGAGTTCATCGCCTTCACGCCGGACCACATCGAGACCGACCTCGCGCTCTTCCGCGGGCGGACGCAGCAGTATGTGTTCATCAGCTCGGCCTCCGCGTACCAGACGCCGCCGGCGTCGCTGCCCGTGACCGAGTCCACCGTGCTGGACAACCCGTTCTGGCAGTATTCGCGCAACAAGATCGCCTGCGAGGAGCGCCTGGTGCGCGCCTACCGCGAGGAGAAATACCCGGTGACGATCGTGCGGCCGTCGCACACCTACGATTGCACGCTCGTGCCGATGGACGGCGGCTGGACGACGATCGATCGCATGCGCCGCGGCCAGGAGGTGGTCGTCCATGGCGACGGAACGTCGCTCTGGACACTCACGCACCATGCGGACTTCGCGCGCGGCTTCGTGGGCCTGCTGGGCAACAGCAAGGCGATCGGCGAGGCGGTGCACATCACCTCCGATGAGTGGCTCTCGTGGAACCAGATCTTCGAGCTCATGGCGCGGGCGGCCGGCGCGACCCTGCGCCCCGTGCATGTTCCCTCCGACCTGATCGCCGCCCACGACCCGAACTGGGGCCCCGGCCTGCTCGGCGACAAGGCGCACAGCATGGTGTTCGACAATTCCAAGATCAAACGGCTGGTCCCCGATTACGAGTGCCGCATTCCCTTCAGCCGCGGCGCGGCGGAGATCGTCGCCTGGTACGATGCCGATCCGACCCGGCGCAAGGTCAACGCGGAGTTCAACCAGACCTGCGACCGAATCCTGGCGGCTTGGAAGAAGGCGCTGCCGAAATAGGGGCGCGGATCTTCTCGTCACCCCCGGCCTGGCACCCCTGGGGCCCGGCCATCAGTCATCCTCGACCCGCGCGCCCGGCGGCGGCGCAGAGCGCGGCGGCTTGCCCACGAGGTCGAACAGCACGGGACAACCGGCCAGGCCGAATTCCTCGATCACTCCGGCCTCGAGGTAACGGCGGTACGACTCCGTCAGGCGGCGCGCCTGGTTGCAGAAAAGACGGATGCGAAAGGGCCGGTTTCCGGTCTGGACCGAGTAATAGACGCGGAAGCGCCGGCCGCCGACCGCGGGCGGTGGCGTCCGTTCCGTCAGCCGGATCAGGGCCTGATTAAGCCGTGCCGTGGGCAACCGGGTGTCGAGCTGGCGGTGCAGCTTCACCGCGGCGTTGAGCATCCGGTCGACTTCGTACCCCGACAGGGCCGACACGAACACCACGGGCGCGCCGGGGGTGAAGAACAGGCGGTCGAACAGGGCGCGCTCGAACTTCTCCCGAAACTCCCGCTCGCTTTCGTACCCCGGGATCCCTCCCGGACGGCGAAAGGCCTCATGCACGAGGTCCCATTTGTTGACCACGATCACCACCGGGCGCGATTCCTTCACCACCTCGCCGGCGATGGCCTTGTCCTGCTGCGTCACGCCCGCCAGCGCCTCGAGCACGAGGAACGCGACGTCCGTCCGGCGAATGGCCTCGAGGGAGCGCAGCTGCGAAAAGTATTCCACGGATGAGGCCACCTTGGCCGCCGCCTTCATCCCCGCCGTATCGATGAGGCGGAACGGGTACCGCTTCCCGTCGCGCCCCTTGAATTCGAACGGCACCTCGACGGCGTCGCGGGTCGTGCCCGGCTCGGGATTCACGATCAGCCGGTTGCTCTGGATGAGACAGTTGCTGAGCGAAGACTTGCCGACGTTCGGACGGCCCACGAAGCATACGCAGAGCGGGCGGTCGGCCTGAGCGGTCACCGCGGTGGCTTCGGGCGGTGGCCCCAGTTTTTCCAGGATCGCGGCCCGCAGGGTGGTTTCCCCGAGTCCGTGCTCGGCTGACAGGAAGATCGGTTCGCCCAGCCCGAGCTTGTAGAAATCGGGGTCGTCCTGCCGCGATTCCTGGAAATCGACCTTGTTCACCACCGGGAGCACCGCCTTCCGTTCGCGTCGCAGGCGGCTCGCGATGCGCAGATCGAGCGGCGTGACGCCATCCTTCGCGTCGATCACGAACAAGACGACCGAGGCCGTTTCAATCGCGAACTGCACCTGGGCCTCGGTCGCCGCGACCACCGCGGCGGAGGACTCACCGCCCCGCAGGCCGATGCCGCCGGTGTCGAGCAGCGTGTAGTCTCCCTCCTTGATCTCCGCGGAGATGACATCCCGCGTGACCCCCGGCTGGTCGTGGACGATGGCGATGCGGCGGCGCGCGAGGCGGTTGAACAGGCGGCTCTTGCCGACGTTGGGCCGGCCAACGATGGCGACGGTGCGGGACATGCCCCTAGTAGTGAGTAGCGAGTAGCGGGTAGCGAGGAGGAAAATCGGGCGCGGCACGGACCGACAGGCCCGCCCCCCACTCCCGGCAACTCACCACCGGCCGCGGTGTCAGGCGCGACGGCTTTGCACGAATCGGTCGATCCGGGTACAGGCCTCGACCAACTGCTCGTAGCTGGTCGCAAAGCAGGCGCGGACGAACCCGGCGCCGTTCGCGCCGAAGGCGGTGCCGGGCACCACCGCGACCTTCTCGGCCTCCAGCAGTCCCAGCGCGAAGTCCTTGTCCGCGAGGCCGGTGACCGCCACCGACGGGAAGGCATAGAACGATCCGCGCGGCGAGTGGCAGGTCAGGCCGATCTCATTGAGGCGCCGCACGAGGAAGTCCCGCCGGCGGTGATACTGCTCGCGCATCGCCTTCATCGCGTCCTCGCCGTGCTCCAGCGCCTCAACGGCCGCCTCCTGGCTCATAATCGACGCGCACATCATCGAGTATTGATGGACCTTCATCATCGCCTCGACCAGGGCCGCCGGGCCGCAGGCGTAGCCGATGCGCCAGCCGGTCATGGCGAACGCCTTGGAAAAGCCGTGCAGGAAGATCGTCCGCTCCTGCATCCCCGGCAGGCTGGCGAGGCTCACATGCTCGCCCTCGAACGTGAGCTCGGAATAGATCTCGTCGCTGAGCACGAGGAGATCGCGTTCGACGCAGAACCGGGCGATCGCCGCGAGCTGCGCGCGGCTGCACGTGCCGCCCGTCGGGTTCGTCGGCAGATTCAGCATCAGGACCTTGCAGCCCGGCTGCCAGGCCGCCGCCAGCGCCGCGGCGTCGAGGGCAAATCCATCCGCCGCGTGGGTCGCCACCGGCACGCCCACGCCGTGGGTCAGCGTGACCGACGGATGATACGACACATAGCACGGCTGGTGGAACATCACCTTGTCCCCCGGGTTGATCAGGGCGCGCAGCGCGATGTCGATCGCCTCGGACACGCCCACCGTCACCAGCACCTCGTTCTCCGGCTGGTAGCGGAGGCCGTAATGGCGCTCCACGTAACGGCAGATGGCGCGGCGCAGTTCGATCAAGCCCAGGTTGGAGGTGTAGTGGGTCTTCCCCTTCTCGAGCGCGTAGATCGCCGCCTCGCGGATGTGCCACGGCGTGGTGAAGTCCGGCTCGCCGATGCCCAGCGAGATCACGTCCTTCATTTTCGCCACGATCTCGAAGAAATCGCGGATGCCCGACCGGGGCAGGTCGACGACGTGGCGGGCGATGAAGCGGGTGGTGTCCATGGTGCGGGAGGCGGGCCGGGACGCCGGGCCGGCCGCAGGCGGCGCGCCCCGGAGTTCGCGCCCGGCCGGTCAGATCCTCACGGGGTGACGGCCTGGCGCCCGTTCTCCTCGGCCGCGGCGTCCATCAGATAACCCTGCTCCTTGTACGAGCGGAGCATGAAGTGGGTCGAGGTGGAGAGCACCCCCTCGAGGGTGGAAAGCTTTTCCGAGACGAACGCGGCCACCCGCTGCAGGCTCGCGCCATTGACGAACACGAGCAGATCGTAGCCGCCGGACATGAGGTAGCAGGACTCGACTTCGTCGAACCGGCTGATGCGCTCCGCCAAGCGGTTGAAGCCTCCGCCGCGTTCGGGGGTGATCCGCACCTCGATCACGGCCCGCACGGCCCCGGCGTCCTCCTTGGAGAGATTCAGCACCGGGCGCCAGCCGAGGAAGACGCGCTCCTTCTGGAGCTGCTCCAGCTGCCGGTTGACCTCCGCCTCGGTCAGGTTCAGCACCTGCGCCATCTGCGCGGCGGTGAGGCGGCCGCCTTCGAGCAGAAGTTTCAGCACGGGATTCATGGGGAGCGGCGATGTTCGCAAAAACCCCCGGCAAATCCACACTTATTTTCGCCGCGGCCAGCACAGTCGGGCTTCGGCGCCGCGCCCAGGTGTCGGGCGCCGCGTCACGCCGGCGCCAGGGCGGGCTCCGCCACCTCCCGGGGCGCAAGCACCGCGCGGTGACAGAAGTCCCCGAAGGTCTCGCCCGGACGGCGCTCGTCCGCATACCGGCGCAGTATGGGCGCCAGCGTGGCGACAATCTGGTCGGGCGTGAGTCCGTCGGCATAGGGCCGATTCAGGCGGGTGCCGTCGTAGCGCGCCCCGAGGTACAGATTGTACTTGTTCGGTGCGCGGCCGACGATGCCGATCTCCGCCAGGTAGGGGCGGGCGCAGCCGTTGGGGCAGCCCGTGACCCGGAGGCTGATCGGCGTCTCGCGCAGGCCGCACTGGTCCAGCACGGTCTCCAGCTGATCCAGGAGCGACGGCAGCGCGCGTTC
>JBAIXJ010000882.1:0-3329 GCA_037916645.1 Opitutales bacterium
GGCCGCGGGCCAGCGCGGCGCCGTGCACGCTTTGGTCGAAGGACGCCACAAAGGGCATGCCGAGGAGCGTCTTGCCCGCGACCTCGGCCTTCTTCAGGTGGCAGGATTCGCAGAGCGCGACCTGCGCAAGCTTGAAGTCCAGCTGCGGACCGCCCGGTTTCCCATCCGCGACCGGTTTCCGATGGCAGGTGAGGCAGTCCGGAGCGTCCTTGACGCCTTGGGTGAGCGCGTGGCCGTGGGCGGAGGCCAAGAACTGCTCGCGCGCGGCCGGATGGCAGCGGCCACAGGCATCGGATTCGATATTGGGCGCGAACGGGAAGGCGGTGCTCTTGACCGAGGCCACGGCGTGGGTCCCGTGGCAGGCGGTGCATGAGGTGTCCTCGCCGGCCGGCGCGGGCGTCTGGGCGAGCCGCGGGTGGAACGGGTGCTTGCGGCCGGCGTCGTCGTGGCACGAGCGGCAGTCGACGGGCGTCAGGGGGCTCTTGTGCGGGATGCTCTCGGCGTCGAAGCCGTCGTGGCAGTCGGTGCAGTCCAGGCTGGCGTGCGCGGATTTGGCGAACGCGGCCTGGTCGACAAAGAGGGGCACCATGCGCCCGGCCTTCTTCATCGTGAGCTTGCGGTCGCTGTGGCACTCCAGGCAGGCGGTCGAACCGCCCGCCTTGGGCGCCGGAGCGTCGGCCGCGGCGGCGGCAGCGCAGGCCGCCAGCATCAGGGCGGCGAGGCCCAGCCGGCGGGCCGCGCGCCGCGGGTCGATGCGGCGGCGCGCCGGGGCGGAAATGTCGGTGCCGGGCGCCATGCGGGAAAGGGTTGGTCGGCGGCGATGATACCGGGAAGGAGCCGGGCCGACACCGCATCGGTTGACCGATCATGGGCGTTTCTTGCCCTCGGACGGCGGGGGGCGTCCGCGGCCAAAAAGTGCCCAACCGGTTGGTCAATAAATGCCCAGCATCGGTCAACCGATGCGGTGTTTCCGGCCGCGGTTCCCGCTATGATCGCGGCCATCAATCCTCCGACCATGGTGTCCGCGTTCACGGCCTTGTCCCGCTGGCGCCGGCTGCGCGGCGTGCTGGCGCTGGCCGCCCTGGGGCTGGCCGGGTTCGCGCGCGGGGCGGAGATCGTGCCGAACAGCGACTGCCTCGACTGCCACGAGGCGGAACCGCCGGCCAAGGTCAAGGAAGCCAAGGGCAAGCCGGCCAAACCCACGGGAGTGCGTCCCGAGCTGTTCAAGAAATCGGTGCATGGCGCCCTCAACTGCGTGGACTGCCACGCCGGGATCACGGACATCCCGCACCCCTCGAAGCTGCCCCCGCCGCAATGCGCGTCCTGCCACCCCGCGGAGGCGAAGCAGTACGCGGCGAGCATCCACGGGGTGAGCCACACGATGGGCGCCTCGGAGGCGGCCACCTGCGCAAGCTGCCACGGCTCGCACGAGATGGTGCCGGTGAAGGAGGCGGATTCGCCGGTCTTCAAGCTCAACCTGCCAAAGACCTGCGGCGCCTGCCACGACAACCCCGGCCTGACGGAGGAGTACCGCCTGAAATACCCGCACGTCGTGGGGCAGTATCTGGACAGCATCCACGGGCGGGCCCTGACGCAGATGGGGCTGATCGTGGCCCCGTCGTGCAATGACTGCCACGGCGTGCACGACATCAAGCGCAGCATCGACCGGGATTCGCGCACCGCCCACGCCAATGTCGCCAAAACCTGCGGCACCTGCCACCTGGGCATCGAGCAGCTCTACAGCCAGAGCGTCCACGGCCAGCTCCTGACCAAGGGCGACGGCCACGGACCGGTGTGCTCCGACTGCCACACGGCGCACCAGATCGTGACGCCGACCGGGGCCAATTTCAAAGCGGTCAGCGACCAGCGGTGCGGCCGCTGCCACGAGGACCGGCTGGCGCACTACAGCGAGACCTATCACGGCAAGGCGATGGCGCTGGGCCGGCCCAACGTCGCGCCCGCCGTGGCCGCCTGTTACGACTGCCACGGCCACCACGACGTCTTTCCGGTGAGCGACCCGCGCTCACGTCTCTCCAAGGGCCGCATCGTCAGCACCTGCCAGCAGTGCCACCCGGGGGTGGGCGTCAGGTTCACCGCGTACCAGCCGCACGCCAACCCGCTCGACGCGACGAACTATCCCCTGCTCCACAAGGTGTTCGTCTTCATGACGGCGCTGCTCGTCGGGGTCTTCGCGTTCTTCGGTGTCCACACGATTTTCTGGCTGGTCCGCTCGGTCTACCTCTATCTCCACGACTCGAAGACGTTCCGCGAGGCCAAGGCGCAGACACAGACCGACGATGAGTGGTTCACGCGCTTCACGCCCTTCGAGCGCTTCCTGCACCTGCTGGTGGTCACGAGCTTCCTCCTGCTCGTCATCACCGGCATGCCGCTGAAGTTCTACTACACCGGCTGGGCCAGGACGATCTTCACGCTCCTCGGCGGCGCGGAGGTGGCCCGCTCGCTGCACCATTTCGGGGCGATCATCACCTTCGCCTACTTCGTCCTGCACCTGGCGGAGCTGGCGGTGTCGCTCTGGCGGCGCCGCCGGTCCCTGCGCAACCCGGACACCGGCCGCCTCGAATGGTCGCGGCTGTGGGGCGCGCTGTTCGGGCCCGACTCGATGGTGCCGGCGCTGCAGGACTGGCGCGATTTCGTCGCGCACCAGAAATGGTTCTTCGGCAAGGGGACGCGCCCGCAGTTCGACCGGTGGACCTACTGGGAGCGATTCGACTATTTCGCGGTGTTCTGGGGCATCTTCATGATCGGCGTCTCCGGCCTGATCATGTGGTTCCCGAAGTTTTTCACCGCGTTCCTGCCGGGCTGGATAATCAACATCGCGTTGGTGGTGCACTCGGACGAGGCGCTGCTCGCGGCCGGCTTCATCTTCACCTTCCATTTCTTCAACACCCACTTCCGCATCGAGAAGTTCCCGATGGACACGGTGATCTTCTCCGGCCGGATCTCGAAGACCGAGCTGCTGCACGAGCGCCGGCGGTGGTACGACCGGCTGGTCGCCGAGAAGCGCCTCGACGACTACCGCGTGAAGGACGACTGGGAGGGCAGCAAGCGGATCGCCAAGACCTTCGGCTTCCTCTTCTTCGGCACGGGCCTCGTGCTGCTGGCCCTGATCGTCTACGCCATGATGTCGCGCCTGCTGCACTAGGCGCGGCGGCAACCGCCGGAAGCGGAGCGCTCAGGCGGCCTGCGGGTGGCCGGACTGGCCGATGTCGAGATCGGCGGCCGCGGCGTTGTCCCGCGCCTGTTCGGGCGACTTGCAGCCGGGGATCACGGCCGTGACGGCGGGATGCCGGAGGCACCACGCCAGCGCC
>JBAIXJ010000883.1:0-4888 GCA_037916645.1 Opitutales bacterium
TTCCTGATGGCCTCCGTGGGGTGCGCCTTCTTCCTCGGCGGCTTCTTCGACGCCAACGTGGCCAGCCTGCAGAGCTATTTCGCGTTCCTCCCGTGGCTCTTCATCGCCTTCGTGCCGGCAGCCGGCATGCGGCTGTGGTCCGAGGAAAAGAAGGCCGGCACGATCGAACTCCTGTTCACGCTGCCGGTCACGACCCTCGAGGCCGTCCTGGGCAAGTTTGTCGCCGCCTGGGCGTTCCTCTGCCTCGCCGTCCTGCTGAGCTTTCCCCTGGCGCTGACGATCGCCTATCTCGGCGATCCCGACTGGGGCGTGCTCGCCTCCGGCTACCTCGGCAGCATGCTGATGGCCGGGGCCTTTCTCGGCATCTGCTCGCTGACCTCGGCGTTCACGAAAAACCAGGTCATCAGCTTTGTTATCAGCGTGTTCGTCTGCTTCATCCTCGTGCTGCTCGGGTGGAGCGTGTTCACCGATTTCCTCGGCGGCTACCTCGGCCTGCCCTCCTGGCTGGTGGACGTCATCTCGGACTTCAGCTTCAAGACCCACTTCGACGCCTTCATCAAGGGCATCATCGATCCCAAGGACGTGATGTTCTTCCTCTCGCTCGCGGGCTTCTGCCTGTTCCTGAACGTCCTCGTGCTCGAGCGCTGATCCCCGCCCCCTGCCCTTTGCCGTGCGATGAAATCCGGTGCCAAACTCCTCTCCGTCGTCCTGCTCTTCGTCGGGCTCGTCCTCGTCAACTATCTCGCCTCCTCGCTGCCGGTGCGCCTCGATGCGACCGCGGGGAAGATCTACACGCTCTCGCCCGGGTCCCGGGCGCTGCTCGGCAAGATCGAGGAGCCCATCCAGCTTGACTTCTATTTCTCGCGCAGCGCCAAGACGCTGCCGATCACGGTCAAGGACTACGCCGACCGGGTGCTGGAGATGCTGCACCAGTACGTCCGCGCGGCCCGCGGCAAGCTCAACCTGACGGTCATCGACCCTAAGCCCGACTCGACCGAGGAGGAGAAGGCCACCGCCGCCGGCATCTCGCCCCAGGTCTGGCCGGAGAGCGGGGAGCAGTTCTACTTCGGCCTCGTCGCCGTCCAGGCCGACCACCAGAAGGTCATTTCCGCGCTCTCCACCGACCGCGAGCAGTTCCTCGAGTTCGACCTCTCCCAGCTGCTCTACCAGGTGCAGCTCGTCGACCGCCGCAAGCTCGGCCTGCTCACCAGCCTGCCCCTGCGCGGGCAGATGGACTACATGGCGATGCAGAGCGGCCGGATGCCGCAGGATCAGTTCGTCCTCAGCGAGTGGCAGAAGACCTACGACGTCGTCACGGTCGAGCCGTCCGCCGAGACGCTGCCGGCGAACCTCGACGTGCTGGCCGTGATCCACCCGCAGAACCTCTCCCGGAAGCTGCAGTACGCGATCGACCAGTTCCTCCTCTCGGGCAAGCCGGTGTTCCTCGCCGTCGACCCGTCGTCGCGCTACTTCCGCTCGCGCGGCAGCCAGATGGCGATGATGGGCGGCCCGCCGCCCGGCGTCGCGAGCGACCTGCCCGACCTCTTCAAGGCCTGGGGCATCGACTACGATCCGCAGAACGTGGTCGGCGACCAGGCGAACGCGATCTCGGTGCAGGCGTCGCCGGGGAACATCGTCCCCATTCCCATCTGGCTGAACGTCACCCGCAGTTCCTTCAACGGCACGGCCCTGCCGACCAGCAACCTCGAGTCGATGTTCCTGATCGAACCGGGCAGTTTTTCCGTGAAGCCGCGCGCCGGGCTCACCGTGACGCCGCTGATCGAATCTTCCGCCTCCAGCGGCACGGTGCCCGCGATGATGCTGAACATGACCCAGCCCGATCAGATCGGGCGCGAGATCAACCCGTCCGGCAAGAAGCTGCTGGCGGCCCTGCTCCAGGGCACCTTCCCCAGCGCGTTCCCCGACGGCCCGCCGGCCGACGACAAACCCGCCGCCGAGGCCAAACCCGGGGAAAAGAAGCCCGAGACGCCCGCGGCGCCATCAACCCAAGACTCAAAACCCAAGACCCAAGACCTCAAAGAGTCCAAGACGCGGTCGACGCTGCTGTTGATCGCCGACACCGACTGGCTGCTCGACGACTACAGCGTGCGCAAGTACAACGTCTTCGGCGTCGACGCGGCCCGGCCGCTCAACGACAACCTCGAGTTTGCCGGCAACGCGCTTGATTTCCTCGCCGGTTCGCCGGACCTGATCTCGATCCGCGGCAAGGGCGTCTCCCTGCGGCCGTTCACGGTGGTGCATGACATGGAGGTGCAGGCCCAGCAGAAATACCAGGAGCAGCTCCGCGGCCTCGAGAAGCAGCTCGACCAGGTCCAGAGCCAGCTGACAGAGCTCGAAGGCAAGAAAACCGACGGGGGCCGCCTCGTTGCCACGCCCGAGATGGCGGGCGCCATCGAGAAGCTCCGCACCCAGCAGGTGAAATTCCGGGCCGAGCGCCGCAACATCCGCAAGTCGCTGCGCGAGGGGATCGAGGCGCTCGAGAACCGCCTGCTGCTCATCAACCTGTTCAGCACCCCGCTGCTCGTCGGCGCCTTCGGCGCCTGGTTCTACTGGCAGCGCCGCCGGAAGTAGCCGCTACCTTTGTTTTCGCCGCCTCTGATCCATCTTCCCCTACCGCTTACCGCCTGGCCCTTGGCGCTTGCTGCGCGATGAAACTCAAGACCCTCGTCCTCACCGTCACCGTCCTCGCCCTGCTGTCCGCGCTGGCCTGGTATCTCCAGCGCCCGCCGCGGGCCGCCGCCCCCGACCCGCGCGTCGGCCAGACCGTGTTCGACGCGAAGGCGCTCGACCAGGCGACGCAGCTCCGCCTCTCCGACCAGGGCAAGACCGTCGTCCTGACCAAGGGTCCGGACGGCAAATGGATCGACACCTCCTACTTCGATCTGCCCGCCGACTTCTCGAAGCTGGGCCGCTTCATCGACGACCTCTCCGGCGCCAAGATCCAGCGCGTCGTGTCCCGCAACCCCGAGGTGCTGGCGCGCCTGGAGTTCAAGGACACGGCGATCAGCCTGCTCAACGCCGCCGGGAAAGACCTGTGGAAACTGACCCTCGGCAAGGACGCCGAGGGCGGCGGGCGCTTCGTGAAGTTCGATGACGAAACCACGGGGTACCTCGCCAACATTGCCGTCTTTCTCGACGCCGACGCCAAGAACTGGGCCGACTCCCAGCTCATCAACCTGAAGTCCGACGATGTGGCGGCGGTCGACATCGGCTTCGCGGACGGCCAGTCGGTCGCCGTGACCCGGGCCAAGAAGGACGAGCCGTGGGCCGCCGCCAAGGTTCCCGCGGGCCAGCGCCTCAAAGCCGAGAGCATCACGTCGCTCTTGAGCACGCTGACCACGCTCCGCTTCCAGGACACGTCGGATCTCACCGATCCCAATGCCGTCGCCGCCCGCGAACACAGCCGCACGGTCAAGCTCACCACCTTTGACGGCAAGACCCTGACCGTCGCGCTCGGCCGGAAGCCGGAGGAGAAGAAATCAGTGCCTCAGAAGTCAGAGGTCAGTGGTCAGCCTGCCGCGCCGCCTGCCTCGCCGCTTGCGGCGGCGAAGCCGGAAGGCGAAGCCGGGAAGTCAGAGGTCAACGGCCAGAATGCCGCCTCGGAAACCAAGACTGAAACTGCGGCGACGCCCAACGCGGAACCCAAGACTCAAAACCCAGGACCCAAGACCCCAAACCCGGCGGCCACGCCGCCGGCGCCGCCGAAGGAGGAGACGATTCCGGCCGGGCCAGTTTATGCTTCCATCACCAGTTCCGACGCGGCTGCACCGATCGACGCGCTGATGAAGAAGCGCGCGTTCCAGATCTCCGACTGGAACTTCACAAGCCTGCCGCAAAAGCCCGACGATCTCTTCGAACCCATCCCCGCCCCGCCGGCCGAGAAGAAGCCCGAGGCCAAGCCCGAAGCCCAGCCTGCGTCCGCGACGCCGGAATCCAAGCCGGTGGAGGCGAAATTGGCGGAGCCGGCTCCCGAAGCCAAACCCGCGACGTCAACGCCGGAAACGAAGCCGGCTGAGGCCAAGCCGCCGGAAACGCCCAAGCCTTAACCGACGCCACGAGGGCGCCTTCAGAGGTCAGAGGACAGAAGTCAGAGGTCAGCTGTTTCGTAGGGGCGCAGCCTCGCCTGCGCCCGCTCGCGGTCCTCGCAGCGGATTCCTTGGGTCGCTGTGGGGCGGGATCCATGCCCGCCACCCTGACCGTCCGCCGCCACGCCCCGGTCAGCTGGTGCGATCCGCCACTGCCGCCAACCGATTGATAATCTCAAGGCGACGCCGGGAGAATCGATCGTTCCTTCGCCTTAGGGTGCGCCGGAGCGCCGAGAATCGCCGGGAACAGTATCGGATCTCGTCCTCGGCCAACGCGGGATCCAGCTCCGCGAGCAGGGACAGCGTGTAGTAGAACGGAAATCGCCTCCAGCCGCCCCGGCCATCGCGGTGCCGCGCCAGCGTGCGCATCGCCCGCCGCAGGGTGTCGCGATGCCCGGGATAGCCGCCCGCCGCGAGGCAGCGCCAGAACGCGACCGAACACCGGCCGCAGCAGTACATTCCGTCCCGCAGCGCGGGACTGGTTCTTGGGTCGAAAATGCGCCGGCCCAGTTGCTCCTCCGACCGTCCCAGCGCCGGGCACGCCAGACCGGTCGCGCGACGGATGATCGCCAGCACCCGCGCCGCCTCCTCGGCGGCGATATGCGCCCGGCCCACCCGCGAAGTGATCATTTCGCCGGTAAACACCCGGAACTCACGCGCCCAGTCGCCATCCGTCAGCGCAAAGCTCCCGGCGTACGCGCGCGGCTGCCCCAGTCGCGTCGTCAGCCAGTCCCGCACCGCCCGCGCCTCGTGCTTCCACGGCCGGCCGCGCAAAACGGCGT
>JBAIXJ010000884.1:0-1700 GCA_037916645.1 Opitutales bacterium
ATGGTCGCCTGCTGGCTGCCGGCCCGCAAAGCAAGCCGGGTGGATCCGATTGTCGCCCTGCGCAGCGACTAGCCGCCAGTAGCGAGCATCAAGGAGCGAGGAGCGAGCACTCCGCACCCATGCATCGAGTGTCCTTAGCTTCCTCGCGACCCGCTACTCACCACTCGCTACTCCGATGAACGATCTCCGCTTCGCCCTTCGCCAGCTGGCGAAGTCCCCCGGCTTCACCGCCGTCGCCGTGCTCACCCTCGCGCTTGGCATCGGCACCTGCACCGCGATGTTCAGCCTCGTCGACGCGGTGCTGCTGCGGCCCCTGCCCGTCCGGGAGCCCGACCGGCTGGTCTGGATCGAAAACGTCTTCGGCGGCGGACTCTCCGGCCGGACAACCCGCGTCGATGTCTTCAACGGCTGGCGGGAGCAGAGCAAGAGCTTCGACGCGCTCGCGGCCTATTTCGCCTTCTCCGACTACGGGCGCCTCACGCTGGCCGGCGCCGGCGATCCCGAGCGCCTGCGCTACGTGGGTGTGTCCGACAATTTCTTCCCGACGCTCGGCATCACGCCCCTGCTGGGCCGCAACTTCACCGCCCGGGAGTGCCAATGGCAGGGGCCCGGCGCGGCCCTCCTGAGCTACAGCTTCTGGCAACGCCGCTTCGCCGGCGATCCGGCCGTCGTCGGCCGGGTGCTCACCCTCAACCAGTCGCCGACCACGATCGTCGGCGTGCTCCCGCGCCGCTTCGACTTCGATGCGATCTTCACACCCGGCAACGAGGTGGACGTCATCACGCCGTTCCCGCTGACGCCGGAGACCGCCCAATGGGGCAACACGCTCTTCGGCATCGGCCGCCTCAAGCCCGGGGTCAGCGCCGCGCAGGCGCAGGCGGAACTTCAGGTCATCAGCGAGCGGCTGCGCGCCACCACCGTTCAAAATGGCGGCCATTTCGGCGCCATCGTCTCGCCCCTCGACGACGCGCTGCGCGGACGGTTCCGCCGCGCCTTCTTCGTCCTGGCCGGGGCCGTGGCCTGCGTGCTCGCGATCGCCTGCGTGAACCTGTCCAACCTGCTGCTCGCCCGCATCAACGGCCGCCGGCAGGAGTTCGCCGTGCGCGTCGCCCTCGGCGCGCGCCGTCGTCATCTCGTCCGGCAGGCGCTCACCGAAAGCCTGCTGCTCGCCGCCGCCGGCGCGCTCGCCGGCGTGCCGCTCGCCATCGGCGCCACCCGGGCGCTGGCGCGCCTGGCCACGTTTGGCGTGCCGCTGCTGCAAACCGCCGCGGTCAACCCGCTCGCCCTGGGGGTGGCCCTCGGGCTCGTGACGTTGGCCGGCCTCGCCTGCGGGCTGCTGCCAGCATGCCACCTCGCGCTCGGGCCGGGCCGCCGCCTTTCGCCCGCCACCACCCACCAGCGCACCTCCGGGCGCGCGTCGGCCCTGGCCCGCGACACCCTCGTGGTCGCCGAGGTCGCGCTCGCCGGGATCCTGCTGGTCGGCGCGGGCCTGCTACTGCGCAGCTTCAGCTCCCTGCTGCAGGTGAACCTCGGCTTTCAACCGCGGCATGCGATGGCCTGGCGGGTCGACCCTCCGCGGCCGTTCACCGACGTGGCGGAGGGCGCCCGTTATCTCGAGGGCCTCGTGGAGCGCGTCGCCGCGCTGCCCGGCGTCGAGGCGGTCGGCCTCAGCGACACACTGCCGCTCGGTCGCAACCGCA
>JBAIXJ010000885.1:0-1607 GCA_037916645.1 Opitutales bacterium
ATGCCGCGGGTGCCCGCGACCCCGGCGAGCGTGCTGACGACGCCGCCCGGTGAAATCTGGCGGATGACGCCGTTGCCGCTGTCGCCCACGAAGACGTTGCCCGAACCGTCGACCGCCACGCCGACCGGCACGCTGAACCGCGCGATGTTCGTGTACCCGTCGCGGAACTGCGTCCCGACATCCACGGCCGAGCCGCCGAAGTTCGTGACCACGCCGTCGGGCGAGATCTTCCGGATGCAGTTGTTGCCGCTGTCCGCCACGAACAGGTTGCCCAGGCGGTCAAACGCCAGCCCGGCGGGGCTGTTGAACCGGGCGGCGCCCGCGGCGCCGTTGGCGTAACCCTGGTTGCCGAGCGAGCCGGCCAGGGTCGACACCGTGCCGCTCGCGGTCACCTTCCGGACCAGATTGTTGCCGAGATCGGCCACGATGAGGTTGCCGGAGCTGTCGACGGCGACGCTGGTCGGCGACGTGAACCGCGCGTAGGCGCCGACGCCGTCGGCCGTGCCCGTCTGCCCGGCGTTCCCGGCCAGGGTCGTGACGACCGCGGCGGAGGTGATCTTGCGGATCGTCGCGTTGATGGTGTCCGCCACGTAGAGATTGCCGCTGCTGTCGATCGCAATGCCGACCGGCGAGTGGAATTCGGCGGCGGTGCCCGTGCCGTCCACCGCGCCCGTCACCCCGGCCAGCCCGGCGAAGGTGGTGACCACACCGGCCGGCGTGATCTTGCGGATCGTGTTCCCGTTGGTGTCGGCCACGAAGAGGTTGCCGCTGCCGTCGAGGACGAGGCCCTGCGGATAGGCGAAGTGGGCCGCCGCGCCCGTGCCATCCGTCGTGCCGGTCGTCCCGACCGTTCCGGCGATGGTCGTGACGACGCCCGCGGAGGTGATCTTGCGGATGGTCTGGTTGTAGGTGTCGGCGACGTAGAGGTTGCCGCTGCCGTCGACCGTCAGGGCCAGCGGCGAGTTGAAGCGGGCCGCGCTGCCGGTGCCGTCGGCGCTGCCCGAGACCCCGGCCGAGCCCGCCAGCGTCGTGACCACGCCCGCCGGCGTCATCTTGCGGATCACATGGTTGCCGGTGTCGGCGACGTAGACGTTGCCGCTGCTGTCCACGCCCAGGCCGCTCGGCAGGCTGAACCGCGCCGCCGCCCCCGTGCCGTCGGCGCTCCCGGCCTCGCCGGGCGAGCCGGCCACGGTCGTGACGACGCCCGCGGAGGTGATCTTGCGGATGGTCGAGTTGTAGGTATCCGCCAAATACATGTTGCCGGAGCTGTCGATCGCGACGCTGCGCGGTCCGTTGAAGTTCGCGCTCGTGCCGGTGCCGTCATCGCTGCCCTTGTTCGCGAGGATGCCCGTGCTGGCGAAGGTCGTGACGACGCCGGCCGGCGTGATCCGGCGGATGGTGTTGTTGGCGCTGTCCGACACCAGGATGTTGCCCTGGGCGTCGATCGTCACCGCGTAGGGGATGTAGAAGCGGGCGGCCGCGCCGGTCCCGTCCGCGAAGCCCCGCAGCCCCGCCGACCCCGCCAGCGTGGACACCACGCCGCCGGGGGTGATCTTGCGGACCGTGTAGTTGCCCGAGTCCGCCACGTAGACGTTGCCGCTGGCGTC
>JBAIXJ010000886.1:0-2983 GCA_037916645.1 Opitutales bacterium
CTGGGCGCTGATGAACGAGGGCCTCGCCCGCATCATCTTCCCCGCGCGCTTTTCCTCGCTGGAGCCGCTGGTGACGACGGGCCTGTCGTTCAGCCAGGTCTTCCGGCACGAGGGCGCGCTCTGGCTCATGGCGGACGGCCGGGCCCAGCGTGGAATCTATGACGACGAGCACCGCCTCATCCGCTTTGAAGTCGACACGCCGGACCCCTATCTGACCTCCCTGGTCGATCTGGACGGCGCCTGGGTGGCGACGACCCAAAACGGCATCTTCCGCCATGAGCCCGGCGGCGGCTGGACCGAACTGGCCCGGGGCCCGGTCAGCCCGCACATGCGGCCGCAGCCCGTGGAACCAGGGCGCTGGCTCTTTGCGGCCGAGAACGAGGTCGGCTGGCTCCGCCACTCCGGCGCGGAGTGGCGTTTTGAACGGTTTCCCCAGCCGGGGATGGGACACGTCTTCGGCGCCGTCGCCGACGCGCAGGGCGTCTTCTGGGCCGAGCTGGGCACGGGCAAGGTGGCCCGCATCGAAGCCACCCAGCCGCGCCCCAAGGTGGAGGTGCTCGGCGCGGCGGAGGGGCTCCGCCCGACCTGGGCCCAGCTCTTCCTGTTCGAGGGCGAGATCCGGGTGAACATGCGCGACGAGATCCTGCGCTTCGATCCGGTCGCGCGCCGCTTCCAGATCGACGGGGAACTGGTGCGGCGGGTTCCCGCGCTCCGCGGGGCGCTGGGGCGGCCCGCCGTGGATGCGCGCGGTCGGGTCTGGATCACCCGCCCGGAGCATGTGGTCGTGGTCGAGCCGCAATCCCCGGAGAACACCGACTCGGTTGCCGCGATCCCCGCGGACCTGCGGCCGCTTTATTTCACGCCCGAGAGCGACGGCGTCGTCTGGATGAACGAGCCGATGCGACTGGCGCGGTACGATCCGTCGCTGCCCGCGCCGGAGGCGCCGCCACTGCGGGCGATGATCACCCGGGTGGAACTCCCCGCCGGTGGTCAGGTGTTTTACCCGGCGGGCGGCCGGCTCCTCGACCTTCCGCCCGACACCGGCATGGTGCTGGTCCGTTTCCTCGCGCCGGGGCAACCGCGCGGCGAGTCCGTCAGTTTCGACGTGCAGCTTTCGGGCACCGGCGGCGGCTGGGTGGGCGCCGGCAACACCGGGACCATGACGTTCAACCACCTCGACCCCGGGGCCTACCAGCTCCGGGTCCGCCCGCGGCTCGGGGCGCAGGTCGGCGCCGAAGCCGGGCTGGGTTTCACGATCCTCGCCCCGTGGTACCGGACCCGGCTGGCCTACGCCCTGTTCGGCACCGGGGCGCTCGGCGTGCTGCTCGGCGCGCTCGGGCTCAGCATCGTCTTCGAACGCCGGGAAAAGGAGCGCCTCGAACGCCTCGTGACGACGCGCACCGGCGAGCTGCACGCGATCAACCGCGAGCTGGAGCGGCAGATCCGGGAGACCGAGGAAACGACGGCCGCGCTGCGCGCCAGCGAGGAGCGTTTCCGCCGCCTGAGCGAAAACGCCCCTGACATCATCTTCCGCATCCGGGTCGCCCCGGAAGTCGCCTACGAATACGTCAGCCCCGCGGTGACGCCGATCACCGGCTACCGGCCCGAGGATTTCCTCGCCGATCCGACGCTGCCGCGCCGTCTCGTGCAGCCGCCCGGAACCGAAACGGTCTACGACAACGCCGTGGCGCGGCGGGTGAACGACCGGATCCGCGAGATCCGCTGGACGGCCCGCGACGGGCGTCTGGTCAGCCTGGAGGAACGGCTGGCGCCCGTCACCGATGGCGCCGGCCACCTGGTGGCCATCGAAGGGATCATGCGCGACGTCACCGGGCGCAAGGTGCTTGAGGAACAATTCTGGCGGGCCCAGAAGATGGAGGTGGTGGGCCAGCTCGCGGGCGGGGTCGCGCACGACTACAACAACATCCTCACGTCAACGCTCATGCAGCTCGGGCTGCTGCTGACCGACCCGGGCCTCTCCCCCGAGGTGCAGCGCTCGCTGCGCCAGCTCGCCGATGACGCCGAGCGGGCGGCGAGCCTGACGCGGCAGCTGCTCATGTTCAGCCGCCAGCACGTGATCCAGATGAAGCGCCTCGACTTGAACGAGCTGGTGGCCGGCCTGCGCGAGATGCTCCGCCGGCTGCTCGGCGAGCGGATCGAGCTGGAGATCCGCGACGGCGGGCGCCCGGCCTGGGTCAACGGCGATCCCGGGATGGTCGGCCAGGTCGTGACCAACCTGTGCGTCAACGCCCGGGACGCGATGCTGCCGATCGGGGGCCGGCTGACGCTCGAGACCCAGTTCGTGGAATTGCGGGCGGCCGCGGTGCAGGCGAACCCGGAGGCGCGGACCGGGAGCTTCGTGTGCCTCGCCGTCGCGGACACCGGCTGCGGCATGGATGCGGCGACCCTGAAACGCATCTTCGAGCCCTTCTTCACGACCAAGGAGGAAGGCCGGGGCACCGGCCTTGGGCTCGCCACGGTCTACGGCATCACGAAGCAGCACGGCGGCTGGGTGGAGGTCGACAGCCAGCCGGGCCACGGCAGCGTCTTCCGGGTGTATTTGCCGGCGCAGCCCGAGGACGCGCCGGCCCCGGCGGAAACGCCGCGGACGGAGGCCCGTCGGGGCACGGAAACCATCCTGCTGGTGGAGGACGAGCGCGCGGTCCGCGACATGGTGGTGCGCAGCCTGCAACGGTACGGCTATCGCGTGCTCGTCGCGGCCCACGGCACCGAGGCCGCGGAGATCTGGGACCGCCAGGCGCAGGACGTCGACCTGCTGTTCACGGACATGCGGATGCCCGGCGACATGTCGGGCCTGGAACTGTACGAGCGGTTCCGGCGGGCGCGACCCGGCCTGAAGGTCGTCATCTCCAGCGGCTACAGCGATGAGATCGTGAAGCTGGGAACGTCGGCGAATCCGGAGCTCGTTTTCCTGGCCAAGCCCTACGACGTGGCGACGCTGACGGAAACGATCCGCCGGGCC
>JBAIXJ010000887.1:0-2070 GCA_037916645.1 Opitutales bacterium
CTTCGTGTCTTTGTGGTTCATGAAAGAATGAGTTGCAGCTTCAGGGTGGCTGCAAGTTTCCACGGAGGAATCTTGCTCGCGCGCGCCGATCCTGGATTCAGTCCGCGGCGCAAACGTCAAACCGTGATCTTGGCGCCGTCGAACACCGGCCGGCCCGCCACGAAGGTGCGCTTGACGCGCCCGGTCAGCGTCTGTCCATGCCACGGGGAGTTGCCCGACTTGCTGAAACCGGCCTTGGCGTCGTACCGCCAGGTTTCCTCGGGATCGAACAGCGTGAGGTCGGCCGCGGCCCCCCCCGCCAGCGTGCCCGCCGGGAGGTGCAGGAGTTGGGCGGGCTTGTGCGTGAGGAGCGCGAGGACATCGGCGAGGGGGAATCGGTGCTGCCGGTGCAGGACGTCGAGCACGACCGGCAGCGCCGTCTCGAGGCCGATCACGCCGAAGGGGGCGTAGTCGAATTCCTTGTCCTTCTCGTAGTCGGTGTGCGGGGCGTGGTCGGTCGCGACGCAGTCGAGCGTGCCGTCGCGCAGGCCCTCGATCAGGGCGCGGCGGTCGTCCTCCGTGCGCAGCGGAGGATTCATCTTGAGGTTCGGATCATAGCCGGCGAGGGCGGCATCGGTGAGCGCCAGATGGTGGGGCGTGGCCTCGGCGGTGACCCGGACCCCGCGGCTCTTGGCGCGGCGGATCAGGTCCACCGAATACTTCGAGGTGATGTGCTGCAGGTGGATGTGGGCGCCGGTGTAGGTGGAGAGGATGACGTTGCGCGAGACGATGATGTCCTCCGCGGCGTGGGGCCAGCCGCGCAGCCCGAGGCGGGTGGACATGACGCCCTCGTTCATCGCCGCGTTCTCGGTCATGGACTCGTCCTGGCAGTGGTCCATGATCGGCAGGTCGAACATCTTCGCGTACTCGACCGCGCGGCGCATGATCTCGTTGTTCTGCACACAGTGACCGTCATCGGTCAGGGCGACGACCCCCGCCCGCTTCAGCGTTCCGGCCGGGGCGAGCTGCTTGCCTTCCTGGCCGACCGTGATGCAGCCGGTGGGATAGACGTGGACCGCGGCGCCGTGCTCGATGGCGTTGTGAATGTACTCGATGGTGCCCGCGTTGTCGGCGACCGGCGTGGTGTTGGGCATGCAGACGACCGTCGTGAAGCCGCCGGCGGCCGCGGCCCGGGTGCCGGTCTGGATCGTCTCCTTGTGGGTCTGGCCCGGCTCGCGCAGGTGGACGTGGATGTCAACCAGGCCGGGGCACGCGACGAGGCCGTGGGCGTCGATCTTCTCCGCCTCTTTCTTCTGCGCCGCTGAGAAGCTCGCGACGAACCGGCCGTCGGCGATGAACAGGTCACCCTTCGCGTCGCGGCGGGCGGCGGGATCGATGACGCGGGCGTTGGTGATCCAAATAGCGCTCATTGCGCAAATCCCAAGTCCCAGGTTCCAAGGTCCAAGGAAGCCCCAATGGGCAAGGAGATGAGCTGCGGCAGGCGGGTAACGTCTTTCATGGTCGAGGTCGTGCGGGGCACTTTGGGATTTGGACCTTGGCGCTTGGGATTTCAGGCGGCGCTCGCGGCGCCTGCCTGCTCGGGCTGTCCGCCGGCGCAGAGGTAGAGCGCGGCCATGCGGACGGCGATGCCGTTGTGCACCTGCTCGAGGATGACGCTGCGGGAGGAGTCGGCCAGGTCGCTGTCGATCTCGACGCCGCGGTTGATCGGACCCGGATGCATGATGATGGCCTTCGGGTTGAGCCAGGAGGCGCGGGTCTTGTTCAGGCCGAACATGCTCGTGTATTCGCCGAGCGACGGGAAATGGCTCGAGGTCTGGCGCTCGTGCTGGATGCGGAGCAGCATCACAACCTCGGCGTCGGCCAGCGCCGATTTGAGATCGTGCGAGACCTTGACGCCCAGGTCGGTGAACCAGTGCGGGACGAGCGTCGACGGACCGACGAGGGTGACGTCGGCCTCGAGCTTGGTCAGCGCCCAGATGTTCGACCGCGCCACGCGGCTGAAGAGGACGTCGCCGAGGATGACGACCTTGCGGCCCTTGAGCGCGCCGAGGTGCTCCTTCATCGTGAAGG
>JBAIXJ010000888.1:0-8815 GCA_037916645.1 Opitutales bacterium
GCGCAGGTCGCGCTCTGCGAATCCTGCCACCTGAAGAAGGCCGAGGTCGCGGGCAAGACGCTCCTCGGCATGCCCTTTGTGGCGTCCTTCGACCAAAGCGTGCACGGCGCCGCGCTGGCCCGCGGCCAGGCCGGCGCGGCGAATTGCGTCGACTGCCACGGCAGCCACCAGATGAACCTCGCGATGGTCGCCGGATCGCGGGTCAGCAAGCCGCACATTCCCGAGACCTGCGCCAAGTGCCACGGCCCGATCGCGGCGGAATTCGAGACCAGCGTCCATGCCTCCGCCCTCCACCGCGGCAATCTCGACTCACCGGTCTGCACCACCTGTCACGGGGAGCACGACATCCGGGCGCACACCGACCCGCATTCGCCGGTCTACTCGAAGAACGTCGCCCAGCAGGTCTGCGCCTCCTGCCACGCCTCGGTGCGGCTGACGGCGAAATACGGCCTGGAAGGCGATGTCTTCCAGACGTTCGCGGACAGCTACCACGGCCTGGCGGTCCGCGGCGGCGCCGTCGAGGTCGTCAATTGTGCCAGCTGCCACGGGGCCCACGCGATCAAGTCGCCGGCCGACCCGACCTCCACGGTCAACCGGCAGCATCTCATCGCCACCTGCGGCCAGTGCCATCCCGGCGCGAACACGCGCTTCACCATCGGCCGGGTGCATTCGAGCGTCGAACAGCGGGCCACGAGCCCGATCCTCTACTGGATCGCCAGCTTCTACGTCGCGGTGATCGTCCTCGTCGTCGGGAGCATGGGGCTGCACAACCTGCTCGATTTCCTGAAGAAGATCCGGCGCGAGCTGGCCGTGCAGAAGGGCCTGATCCGCGAGGAGCCGCTGCCCCACCGCCTCTACCTGCGCATGACCGTCCACCAGCGCCTGCAGCATGCCGGCCTGGTCGTCAGCTTCGTTCTGCTGGTGATCACCGGGTTCATGCTCCGCTATCCGGAGGCGTGGTGGGTCGAGGCCATCCGGCACGTCAGCGACCAGGCCTTCCTGCTGCGGAGCCTGATCCACCGCCTCGCCGGCGTCGCCCTGATCGTCGCCGGGGCGTGGCACGTGGGTTACCTCGCCCTGACGGCGGAGGGGCGGCAGCTGTTCCGTGACCTGCTGCCGCGGAAGCGCGACCTGTTCGATCCCTGGGCGATCCTGCGGTTCAACCTCGGCCTGGCGCCGGAAAAACCCAAGTTCGGCCGGTTCAGCTACATTGAAAAAGCCGAGTACTGGGCCCTGGTCTGGGGCACGGTCCTGATGGGCGTGACCGGCGCGATCCTCTGGTTTGAGAACACCTCGATGGGGCTCTTCACCAAGCTCGGCTTCGACATCTCGCGGACCATCCACTTCTACGAGGCGATCCTCGCCACGCTCGCCATCATCGCCTGGCATCTCTACTTCGTCATCTTCAACCCCGACGTGTACCCGATGAACCTCGCGTGGCTCACCGGCCGGATCTCGGAACACGAGATGCGCGAAGATCATCCCCTCGAGCTGGAGCGCCTCAAGCAGCTCGGGGACCAGCCGGATTCACCGTCGCCAACGTCCCCGGAACCGGATCATACTAAAGGCAACCCCGCGCCCTGATACCCATTTCAGCCCCATCCCGGGACGACGGGCCGTCCCGGCAACCACGGAGGTCCCATGAAAACCATCAGACTCCATCTCGATCGCGAGGAGTTCACTCCCATCGAACGGCTGGCCACTGAGCTGCACGTCACGCCTGAAGCCATCGTCTATGCCGGTCTCAATGCGCTCATGGCCCGGGCCGGCGAGGCCTCCATCCGCAAGGAGATCGTCGACCAGGAGCTCGGCCGCCGCGAGGGTCTGCCCCGCTGGGCCGACGGCGCCCGCGGCGTCCATATCTACGAAAGCAAGCACGACGAGTAGCCGCGACGTGTCCCCGGGCCAGCTGCCCTGGAGTGACACCCGCGCGCCCCGGCGCGGCCTCAGCCGCCGCGCGGCGGCGAGCGCGTAGCCCCCTCCCGGCCGGCCTCGGATCGATGTCGCACCCAGGAGACGATCATTTTCACCGGAGACCGCCGAGCGAGCAGAGGATAGTTGGCACAGGAAACTGAGGGAACCGAGCGGCGGGTCTCTTCGCTGCGGTCCGCTCATGTCAGCGTCAATCAGTGGCATCGGTGGTGGAAGAAGGACCCTCCGTCTCCGTGTCCACCGCGTGCTCCTGTGAAAACAGACCGGTGATCGGATGAATCCGTGGCTGTATCTGGCTGGGGGCTTGCCGGGCGCGGCTTTCGGGGCACGCTCGCAGGGTTTCTGAATGTCCTCCGCTCCTCGCTCCGTCTACGAATTCACGCGCGACGAGCTCGCCGGCCTGATCCGCTCGTGGGAATTCAATCCGGTGCATGCGGCGCGCGTCTGGAGCCACGTCTACCACGAGGGGGCGGACCGGGCGGCGGCGATGCTGGAAGTGCCGGCGCGCCTCCGGACGCGGCTGGCGGCGGAGCTTTCCTTCGCCCTGCCCGCGGTGGTTCATGACACGCCCAGCGCCGACGGCTTCACCCGCAAATTCCTGCTCGGCCTGGACGACGGCCGCCGGGTCGAGACGGTGCTGATGCGCTTTCAGGGACGCGCCACCGCCTGCGTCAGCAGCCAGGTCGG
Source organism: Opitutales bacterium (assembly GCA_037916645.1). Classification (GTDB taxonomy): domain Bacteria; phylum Verrucomicrobiota; class Verrucomicrobiia; order Opitutales; family Opitutaceae; genus Fen-1467. The sequence goes on from JBAIXJ010000888.1 coordinate 2,620, forward strand.
CTGCGCCATGGGCTGCGTCTTCTGCGCCACCGGACAGATGGGATTCGGCCGCGACCTCACGGCCGGAGAAATCGTCGCGCAGGCGATGCACGTCGACCGCGTGCTGCGGCGCGAGGGCCCGTGCGGACCGCTCGCCCGGCCCGAGGGCGATTCACCCCACGAGCGGCACGAACGTCTGCGCAACGTCGTGCTGATGGGCATGGGGGAGCCGCTGCACAACTACGACGCGGTCATGCGGGCCGCGGACATTCTGCGCGACCAGAGCGGCCCGGCCATCGCCGCCAGCCGCATCACCCTGAGCACCGTCGGGGTCATCCCGGGCATAATCCGGATGGCCGACGAGGCGCGGCCCATCCATCTCGCCGTGAGCCTGCACGCCGCCACGCAAGCCGAACGCGCCGCGCTGGTGCCGGTCGCCCGGCGCTGGCCGCTCGACGACCTTCTTGAGGCCTGCCGCTACTACGTCGCCAAACGGGAGCGGCGCATCTTCTTCGAATGGGCCCTCATCGCCGGGCGGAACGACACGCCGGCGCAGGCGCACGCCGTCGGCCGCCTCCTCCGCGGCCTCCGCGCGCAGGTGAACCTGATCCCGCTCAATCCCACGGCCGGCTATGACGGCGCCCCGTCCGACCGCGCGGCGGCGCGCCATTTTCAGGCGATCCTCGCCGAGTACGGCCTGCCCAGCACCGTGCGCCAGCGCCGCGGGCTGGACATCGCGGCCGGCTGCGGCCAGCTGGCGACGGCAAAGCGGTAGGCGCCGGACCCCAGAGTTCCAAAGGCCAATCTTCTCCGGGCCGGCTGAAGAAACGTAAGTCCCGGTGCCGGTTTCGGCCTAACGCTCCAGCTCCCGCAGGGCGTCGGCGGCGATCCAGCGGGCGGACGGCGCATCGATCCGCCGGATCCGGCGCGCGCAGCGGATGGCGGCGCGGCGCAGACGGGGATTGCGCTTGCCGATCTGGCGCAGCGCCCAGTTGACCGCCTTTTTCACGAAATTACGCCCATCCGTCGCCTCGCGGGTGATCATAGGCAGGAAGTCCAGGAACACCTGGTCCGCCAATTCCTTGCGATGCACGGCGAGGCCCGCCATGAGCACGAAGCCGCAGCGTTTGACGTATTCTGCCCTGCGGCTGCTCCACGCATGCGCCTTTTCGATCGCGAAGGGCGTCCGGTCGAACAGCACGCCGCAGCAGGCGTCGGTCACGCCCCAGTTGTCGCATTCACGGGCCCAAGCCTCCATCTGCCGCCGTGTGACCAGCCGGGGGTCATCAACCAGCGTGGCGATGACCCGCGCCTCGTGCACCCCGGTCCGCCACAGCGCCTGCGCCAGCGCGTGATCGCGCCGGTGCCGGCGGGCGACTTCCCGGAGGACGGGCGCCCGGATGCCGAAGTGTTCGCCGCGAGGCGTGATCCCGAAGCGCCGCTGGCCGGCGATGTCCGCCGGGCTGCGTTGCGCGCGCAGTTCGGCGACGATGCCGGCCGCCACGGTCAGCGGATCGTCCGGCGGGCCCGCACCGCGGCCGCAAGCTGGTCGAGCACGGGAACGGTCTTTTCGAAGGCCAGGCATGGATCGGTGATGCTCCGGCCGTATACCAGCGGCCGGGCGCGGAAATCCTGGGCGCCGCCCAGAAGGTTGCTCTCGAGCATGACGCCGCAGATCGCGCGTTCGCCGGACGCGATCTGCGCGGCAAGGTCGGTGGCGACGGCGGGCTGCCGTTCGGGATCCTTGCCACTGTTGGCGTGGCTGCAGTCGACCATGAGGAACGGCAGAAGGCCGGCGGATCGGAGGAGTTCCTCCGCGGCCCGAACCGCCGCCCCACCGTAGTTGGGCCCCCGCGTGCCGCCGCGGAGGACGAGATGGCCGCTATCGTTGCCCGTCGTGCCCAGCACCGCCGGCGCGCCGTCCTTCAGCAGCGACGGAAACCAGTGGGGGTGCCGCGCCGAGTGGATCGCGTCGACCGCCACCTGCACGTCGCCGTCGCGCCGGTTCTTGAAGCCCACGGGCATGGACAGCCCGGAGGCAAGCTCCCGGTGCACCTGGCTCTCCACGGTGCGCGCGCCGATGCCGCCCCAGGCGACCAGCTCCGCGTAGTACTGGCCCAGCGTCGTGTCGAGAAACTCGGTGGCGGCCGGCAGGCCCAGCGCGGCGAGGTCGAGCAGGAGCCTCCGCGCCAGGCGGAGACCCTTGTTGATTTCACAGCTGCCGTCGAGGTCGGGATCGTTGATGAGCCCCTTCCAGCCGATGACGGTGCGCGGCTTCTCAAAATAGACCCGCATCACGACCACCAATTCGCCGGCGTGCCGGCCGGCCTCCGCGAGCAGGCGCTCCGCGTAGTCCCGGGCCGCCGCCGGGTCGTGGATGGAGCAAGGCCCGACGACCACCAGCAGCCGGTCGTCGCGGCCGCGGACGATGTCCTCCACCACCGCCCGGCTCCGGGCCACAAACTCGGCGGCGCTCTCGGGCAGCGGCAGCTCCGCGGCCAACGCCGCGGGGGAGACCAGCGGGCGGGTCTCCTGAATGCGAACGTCGTCGATGCGCTGGCGGGGCACGGGAAGATTACCCGGCAGGCGGGGGTGTCAGATCCCCAATTCCCGCCTGGCTTGCGCGACCACCGGCGTTTCCACGCCGGCGGCGGCTGACGGCGGCACGGGCAGGCCGAGCCGTTGTGCGCGGGCGCGCAGGCCGAGGGCGAGCAGGGCGCCCATTTCCGTCTGCGCCGCCGCGCGGTCGGCCGCCGCCACCACCGGGGCGGGCAGGACCAGGCGCGCCGGCGGCAGCACCTGCTTTTCGACGAGGAACAGCGTCAGGGCGCCGCCCAGCGCCTCGGCATAGTCGCGCAGCGCGGCGGGCGGCGCATAAGCCAGCCCCTGGCCGCCCGGATAGGGGGTGTATTCCATGAACGCCCGCAGTTGCGCCGCCAGCTGCGCCAGCGCCTGGTCGGCCGTCGCCGGCGTCCAGCGGGCCGTGAAGGCCTTGCGTTCCCGGAATTTCTTCACCTCCCAGACCCGGAGCACAAATTCGTAGTCCGCATGCTTCTGCTCGAGGCTGCCGATGAACACGTAATCCAGGCCCCCTTCGCTGTTGTCGACCAGTTGCCGGATGTGCTCGGGCGTCCACTCCGCATTGAACAGCACATACCGCTCGCGTTGTGCGGTCGCGGCGGCGGCGACCGAGGAATAGTTGGCGCTGAAGGACAGCATCTCGGAGAGCCAGAGCGGGATCCCGCGCGAAAGCCGGGCCAGCTCGTCCTCCGGCTGCTGGACCGCCGCCTCGAGATTCTTGAGGCCGAGCTGCGAGAGCTGACCGAAGGCCACCCGGCGCAACCGTCCCTCCTTCGGCGGCAGCAGGCCGGGCACCTTCTCCAGTCCATACCACCACATGGGCTTGCTGATGCTGACGAGGTCGATCTTGAACATTCCCGTTTCAGGCACCTCGTTCCGGGTTGGGACCGGCGCGATGACGCCCTCGTCCGCCAGCAGCATCATGTCGGCAATCACGTTGGAAAATCCGAGCAGGCGCTCCTCCAGCTCCGGGCGTTGCAGGGTGAAGAGCAGGTCGAGCACGTGCTGGGCGGCCTGGGGATCGCGCACCGCCAGATAGGCCTGGAGCAGGTTGATGCCGGTGGCCGGCCCGTGCCGTGCGGCATCGTATCGGGGCGCAATCAGCTCGATGATCTCCCGCGTGTGACCCGACACGCCCAAGTCGCCGGAAATCGTCACCAGCACGTCCGGGCGGTCGCCGGCCGAGGCGATCACCTCCTCGTAGATCGCCATGGCGGCCGCCACGTTCTTGTGCTCCAGCGCCTCTTGCGCCTGCTTCAGCCGACTGAGGACCGAGCCAGCCACGGGAACCGGGGCGGACGGGGCGGCTTCAGTGGGCGGGACGCCGGCTTCCGGCGGAACGGCGTCGGTTTCAGGTGAAACCGCTGCGGGCGCCGGGACTGGCGGCGTTGCCGTCGGGGCGGCGCCGGCGGCTTCCCCTGGCACCGGGGCACCCGGCGGCGATGGCGGCTCTCCGGACGCCGGGGCCGCCTTCTTGAACGACGGGATCGTGGGGGCTTCCGAAGCAGGCGTCTCCGCGGAGGGCGGGAGGGGAGCAGCCTCCGCCGGCCGCGCGGCGGCTTGGCCCGGGCCGGCGGGCTTGCGGGGGAGAAACCGGTCAAGCAATCCCATGGGCGCTAAGGAAAGACATCAGCTGCGGGGCAGGCGAAGCTAAATTTGTCGCCTCGGCGCCACACCACGCTCGCCGGCTTTCCCGTTTGACCTGCCGGTGCCGCCCGCTACTTACCTCCGTTCCCTTCGGATGAAACGCGTTTACATCACGATGCACGGTTGCCCGCCCTCGCCACGGCTTCGGCAGGGCCCGCCGCCGCGCGTCCCCCTGTCTGCGTGAATCGCGTCTATATCAAGACCTACGGGTGCCAGATGAACGAACGCGACAGCGAGGCGGTCGCCGCCATGCTGCGCGCGCGCGGCTATCGCATCGTGCCGGACGAGGATGAGTGCGACATCATGCTGCTCAACACCTGCAGCATCCGCGACCTCGCCGAGCAAAAGGCCATCGGCAAGGCGGGCTACATGGCGGTGCGCAAACGCCGCCGGCCCGAATTCATTCTCGGCATCCTGGGCTGCATGGCGCAAAACCGCGGCGCCGCGCTCCTCGACCAGCTGCCGGACCTCGACCTCATCATCGGCACCCAGAAATTCCACCAGGTGCCGGGCTACCTGGACAACCTGCGTGCCGCCCGCGAGGCCGGGGTGCCCGTGGGCAGCACGATCGTCGACCTCGCCGAGGAGGCGGGTTCGCAGAACACCATCCGCGACCACGTCCTCGCCGACCGCCAGGTGACGGCGTTCGTGTCGATCCAGCAGGGCTGCAACATGGACTGCACCTTCTGCATCGTGCCGAAGACGCGCGGCGACGAGCGGTCGCGGCCCATGGACGACATCGTCGCCGAGTGCCGCGCCCTGGCGCGCGGCGGCGTGCGGGAGGTCACGCTACTCGGGCAGATCGTCACCAGCTACGGCCGCCGGGAATGCGCCCACGCGGGCGGCGTGACGCCGTTCGTCCAGCTGCTGGAGCGCCTCCATGAGATCGACGGCCTGACGCGGCTGCGGTTCACCTCGCCGCACCCGCGCGGCTTCAAGCAGGACCTCATCGAGGCGTACGGCCGCCTGCCCAAGCTGTGTCCGTGCGTGCATCTGCCGCTGCAGTCGGGCAGCAACCGCATCCTGCGCGCGATGAACCGGCCCTACACCCGCGAGCGCTACCTGGAGATCGTCGCCGCCCTGCGCGCCGCTCGCCCGGACATGTACTTTTCGACCGACATCATCGTGGGCTTCCCGGGCGAGACCGAGGACGACTTTGCGCGGACCCGCGAGCTGTTCGAGGCCGTCAGCTACGACATGGCCTATGTCTTCAAGTACTCGATCCGCACCGGCACGCCCGCAGCGACGCTGCCGGACCAGGTGCCCGAGGAAATCAAGGAGGAGCGGAACCAGGTGCTGCTGCATCTGCTCGAGGCCAATTCGCGGCGCCGGAACCATGCCCTCGTCGGCACCGTGCAGGAAGTGCTCGTCGAGGGCCCGGACCGGAAGGGCCTGCGGTTCGTGGGCCGCACCCCAGGCAACCGGACGGTGCATTTCGCGGCCGGGCGCCGCCTCATCGGCGAACTGGTGCCCGTGCGCATCGACCGCGCCACCCCGGCGGCCCTTTATGGCGAGGTGGCCCTCGCGGGGGTGGCCTCCTGACCGCCGGCGGACCGCGCCGAAATGTTGCTCGCCGCCGCGCCCCGCCGTCCTGATGCTTTCCCCTGCATGTCGCTGCTCCTTGCCACCCTGCTTCCCGGCCTCGTGCTCGCCGTCCTCGGCCTCCTGCTGCTGAGCAACAGTCCGGTGGTGATCGCCACACTCAAGGCGCTGCCGCGGTCGCCGGCGGCAACCTTGATCTTCTTCGGCGGCGGCGTGCTGTGGTTTCTCATCCTCGTGGCGCAGATGGGCGACGCGGACCGCATCATCGGCAGTTCGAACGCGCCGTGGGTGGTCGGATTCGCGGCGCTAGGGGTGCTTTCAATCAAATACGTCCCCGATTTTCTCGCCGTGCGGGGGATCTGCATCCTGATCCTGCTGGCCGCCTGGCCGCTGCTCCAGGCCGCCTTCATGGAATACGACCACCCGCAGCGTCTGTTCATGGTGACCG
>JBAIXJ010000889.1:0-7997 GCA_037916645.1 Opitutales bacterium
CGTGTAGTCCTCGATCGTCTTCACATGCCGCGCCGGCAGGGTCACGGGCGGAATGGCGCAGGCGGAGTCGCCGGAATGGATGCCGGCCAGCTCGATGTGCTCCATGACGGCGGGCACAAACGCGTCCACGCCGTCCGCGAGCGCATCGGCCTCGGCCTCGATCGCGTTGTCGAGAAACCGGTCGATCAGTATCGGCCGCTCCGGCGTCACCTCGACCGCCTTGGTCACGTATTCCTTGAGCATGTCCTCGTCGTGCACCACCTCCATGCCGCGGCCGCCGAGCACGAAGGATGGCCGGACCATGAGGGGATAACCGATCCGCGCCGCGACCTCGCGGGCCTCCGCGAAGCTGCTGGCCATGCCGGACTCGGGCATCGGGACGCCCATGCGCTCCATCATCTTCCGGAAACGGTCGCGATCCTCCGCCAGATCGATGGTGTCGGGCGTGGTGCCGAGGATTTTCACGCCGGCGGCCTCCAGTTCCTTCGCGATGTTGAGCGGCGTCTGGCCGCCGAACTGCACGACGACGCCGGCCGGCTTCTCCTTCCCGTAGATGCCAAGCACGTCCTCGACGGTCAGCGGCTCGAAGTAGAGCTTGTCGGAGGTGTCGTAGTCGGTGGACACGGTCTCGGGGTTGCAGTTGACCATGATGGTCTCGTACCCCGCCTCGCGCAGGGCCATCGCTGCGTGGACGCAGCAGTAATCGAACTCGATGCCCTGGCCGATGCGGTTGGGCCCGCCTCCGAGCACCATGACCTTCGGGCGGGTGGTGACGGCGACGCGATCGGGGCCGTTGTACGTCGAGTAATAGTATGCCGCGTGCTCGACGCCACTGACCGGCACCGCGTCCCAGTGCTCGACGACGTCGAGGCGTTCGCGCTGCGCACGGAGCGCAGATTCGGCCACGCCGAGCAGCTGCGAGAGGTACCTGTCGGCGAAGCCGTCCTGCTTCGCCCGGCGGAGCAGCTCATCGGGCAGCGGGCGGCCCCGGCACTGCAGGATTTCCTCCTCCAGCTCGACCAACTCCTTCATTTGCTGGATGAACCACGGCTTGATGAAGGTCTTCTGGTAAAGCTGCTGGATATCGGCGCCCTTGCGGAGCGCCTCGTACATGATCCACTGGCGGTCGCTCGAGGCCTCGTTGAGCAAGGCCATGAGGTCGGCGAGCGAGCGCCGGTTGAAGTCCTTGGCGAAGCCGAGCCCGTAGCGCCCGTTTTCCAGCGAGCGGATGGCCTTCTGGAAGGCCTCCTTGTAGGTCTTGCCGATGCTCATGACCTCGCCGACCGCGCGCATCTGCGTGCCGAGCCGGTCCTCGGCGCCCTTGAATTTCTCGAAGGCGAACCGCGAGAACTTCACCACCACGTAGTCGCCCGAGGGGGTGTATTTTTCGAGCGTGCCGTCGCGCCAATAGGGGATCTCATCCAGCGTCAGGCCGCCGGCAAGCTTGGCGGAGACGAGGGCGATGGGGAACCCGGTGGCCTTGGAGGCGAGGGCGGAGGAGCGGGACGTGCGCGGGTTGATCTCGATCACGACCACCCGGCCGGTCTTGGGGTCGTGGGCAAACTGGATGTTGGTGCCCCCGATCACGCCGATCGATTCGACGATGCGGTAGGAGTATTCCTGGAGCTTGGCCTGCAGCTTGGGATCAATCGTCAGCATCGGCGCGACGCAATACGAGTCGCCGGTGTGCACCCCCATGGCGTCCACGTTCTCGATGAAGCAGACGGTGATCATCTGGTTCCGGGCGTCGCGGACCACCTCGAGCTCCAGTTCCTCCCAGCCGAGGACGGATTCCTCGACGAGGATCTGGTTGACCATGCTCGCGGCGAGGCCGCGGCTGGCGACGACGCGGAGGTCCTCGACGTTGTAGACATGACCCCCGCCCGTGCCGCCGAGCGTGTAGGCCGGCCGGATAACCACGGGGTAACCCAGCTCCGCCGCCACCTTTTCGGCTTCCTCCACGCTGAAGGCCGGGGCGCTGCGCGGCATCTCAATGCCCAGGCGCCGCATCGTTTCCTTGAACACGATGCGGTCCTCGCCCTTCTCGATCGCGTCGGCTTCGACCCCGATGATCCGGACGCCGAAACGAGCCAGGACGCCGCTGCGCGCCAGCAGGGAGGACAGGTTCAGGCCGGTCTGGCCGCCGAGATTGGGCAGCAGCGCGTCGGGCCGCTCCTTCTCGATGATCTCGGTCATGGTCTGGAGCGTGAGCGGCTCGACGTAGGTCACGTCCGCCATGCCGGGATCCGTCATGATCGTGGCGGGGTTGGAGTTGACCAGAACGATCTGGTAGCCCAGGGCCCGCAGGGCCTTGCAGGCCTGGGTGCCGGAATAATCAAACTCGCAGGCCTGTCCGATGACGATGGGCCCGGAGCCGATGATCATGACTTTCTTGATGTCGGGACGGCGAGGCATGGTGGGGGCGCGGCTCAGCGCGCGGCTGGATGGCGCGCCGCTCGCGGGGTGGCGGCGCGGGTCCTGCGTTTTACGGGGCCGGGTTTCGCGGGGGAAACTAAATCCAGTCCGCCGGGCGCGGTAGGAGTTTCCTTAACGGGCCATGATAACGATTCTAACCCGTTGACGCCGCGCGCCTGCGGCGAGGGCGCGAGCCGACCGGCGCCAGCCTAGGCCCGCGCGAGCGGCAGCGTGATCCGCATCGTGGTGCCTTGCGGTCCGGTCGCGAGCACGGCGATGTCGCCGTGGTGACCGCGCACGATGCGCTTGGCGATGGCGAGGCCGAGGCCCGTGCCATCCGGGCGGCTGGTGAGGAACGAATCGAAGACCTGACCGCGGATGCCCTCGGGGATGCCGTGGCCGGTGTCGGTGAGATCGATCACCAGCGTGGGAACGCCGGCGCGATCCTCGGCGCCGTAGCGAAGCGTCAGCGCGCCACCCGCGGGCATGGCTTGCATGGCGTTGAGCAGCAGGTTGAGCAACACCTGCTGGAGCTGCCCCTTGTGGGCATCGACGAAAAGCGGCCCGGGCGGGGGCTGGTAGTGCAGGTGGATCTTGCTCTGCTCCAGCTTGGGCCGGATCAGGAGGATCGTGTCGTCAACAATCTCGGCCACCGGCCAGCGCGCGTGCAGGCTCGAGGGGGCCTGCGCGATGTTGAGCACCCGCGACACGATCGCCTCCAGCTGATCGAGCTTCTCACTGATCAGGCGGGTGTCCTTCCGGCGCGGGTCGTCGGCCGGGAAATCGAGCTGGAGATGGCCGTAGAGGAGTTTGATGACGGTGAGCGGATTGCGGATCTCGTGGGCGATTTCCGCGGCGAGCAGGCCGAGCGTGGTCAGGCGCTCGTTCCGGCGCAGCGCGTCCTCGGTCCGAAAGATGCGGGCGTACAGGCGCGAATTCTGCAGCGCCACCGCGGCCAGACTCGCGAGGGCGCCGAGCAGTCGCTTCTCGTCGTCGTTGAACCGGTGCGGCTGCCGGGTGAAGACCCCCAGCACGCCCAGGGCTTCGCCTTCGCCGAGCAGCGGCGCGGCGAGCAGCGAGTGCAGGGATTCGCCGCGGGGCACATCGATCGTGTCGACGTATTCCGCGCTCTGCACATTGTGGAACTCGATCTGCCGCCGCGTGTGCAGGACCGACGCGATGAGGCAGTGATCCAGCGGCAGATCGCCCTCGGGCAGCGGTGCGGGGGACGCAGCCGCCCCGGCGTCGGGGGCACGGGAGACGGACCCCAGGCGGGCCGTGCCCCGACCCGAATCACAAAGGTAGAGGGCGCACAGGCGGGCGTTCATGATCCGCCGCGCCTCGCGGGTCACGGTGTCGTAGAGCTCCTGCTCCTCGAGCTTGGAGACAAGGGACTGGCCAATCGTGATCAGGGTCTCGAGCTGGCGCGCCTTGCCTCTGAGATGGTGGAGCTCCCAGAGATGCTGCACCACCGTGTTCGCCTCGGCCGTCAACCGGGTGAGCAGCTGCAGGTCCACCTCGGTGAAGCCGCCCGGCGTATCGCTGTCGAGGTTGATCACTCCGACGACCTGCCCCTGGGCCTCCATCGGTGCGGCCATCTCGCAGCGAACGCCGGGCCGGAGCGCGATATAGCGCGGATCCGCCGCCACATCGCGCACAAGCTGGGGCCGGCCATGGAAGGCGACCCAGCCCGTGATGCCCTGCCCCAGCCGGAGCGCCACCTTGTCCGCGTCGGGAGGGAGCCCGAGCTGGATTTCCATCTCCAGGTGCCCGGTGTCAGGATTGAGCAGGGCGATTGAGCCGCTGGTGGCATGGAAGACGCCGGTCAACTCCGCCAGGATCGCGCGGAGCGCGGCGGGCGGATCGCCGGCCTGGCCGACCAGCGAGGCGATCCGGTGCAACGCCGGCAAAGCGCGGACATCAGCCAACGCCGGGTCCGGGGTCCCGGGCGGCGGCGAGCCTTCGTGCGCTGGTGGGCGATCGTCCACGGGCTGCAGTGTGGGTGTTGGCGCCGCCTTTTCCACACCGGAAATCGAATGCCGGCGGCCGCCGGGAGCGCCCCAGGGTTCCTGAAATGGCGCTGGCCCTTGGCCGCTGACGGTGAATCGCCGCCGGCCGGAGTCCGGCATCGCAGGTCCTGCGCCGGGATCAGCCCGCGGCGACGGCGGCCGACGGCTTGATCACCTCCAGCAAGGCGTCGCGCAGGGCCTGAAGCCGCCCGGTGTCCTCGGTGGCCTCGTGGTTCGCGCTTTCGATGTAGAAGGTGTCGAGGGCGACGCTGCGCTCGGTGTTGATGCGGGCAAACGTGATGTCAAACCCGTGGTCAAAAATGATCTTGGCCAGCCGATACAGCAGCCCGATCTGGTCGTACGCCTGCACGTCGATGATGGTCCGCTTCAACGAAAGCTCGTGATAGACCTCGACCGTGGGCGGGAACGAGGCGTGCACGATGCTTCCCTCCATGGCGCGGCGGGCCGAGATCTTCTTCGCCTGGGCCACAATGTCCGGATACAGGTCCTTGTTCTGCACCAAGGCGGCCTCGATCGTGCGCCCGAAAGTCTCCATCGCATTCTGGTCCTGCACCACGCCGCGTCCCGGTTCGACGACATAGAACGTGTCGATGGCGATGTGATCCGAACGCGAGATGACCTTGGCGCCCAGGATATTCAGGCCCGCGACGCTGAATCCGCCTGCGAGGCGATAGAAGAGTCCGGCGCGGTCCCAGGTGACCACGTTGACCACGGTGAGGCTGCGGTTGAGGTCGTCCTTCCAATCGACGATCGGGCGCAGGGAGCTCACCGAGTCGGTCTCGCTGATCGACTTGAGCAGGCGGTGCACCATCTGGATGTGCAGCGCAATCTCCGCCGCCTCGGTGTGGACGAAATAGCGCTCCGGCAGCAGATTAAAATGGGCGGTGATCTCGTCCTGGTTGATGCCGGGAATCTGCTTGGTGACTAGCTCCTTGTGGATCATTTGCTTGCGCTCCAGGTTTCGTTTCTCCACGGCGTCCCCGTGCAGGAGGCGGTCCATGGTCGCGGCGAAAAGCGTGGTATGCAGGGTATCCTTGTAGCCGTTCCAGAGCGAGGCGGCGGTGCCGCGGGAGTCGCAGAACGTGTGGACATAGAGATAGCGAAGCTTCTCGGCATCGCCAACCAATTCAGCAAAGGCAACGGCGGACTGCGGGTCATCAAGGTTGTGCCTCTGCCAGAATCGTGCCATGATGAGATGGTTTCGGATAATAAAGGTGACAATCTCCCGGTCCTTCGGGTCGATCTGGAGGCGCTCGAGGATCGGACCGGCGAGGCGCACGCCGCTTTCGCTGTGGTCCTTTATCCCCATCGCCTTGCCGATGTCGTGGAGCAGCAGGATGAGGTAGAGCAGGCTGGGATTGGAGGTCTCGCGCAGCTCCTTCCGGTATTTGACCGTCATCGGTTCGGACTCGGTGAAGACACGGTCAAGTTCCCGGATGGCATTCAGCGTATGAACATCGGCGGTGTATCGGTGATAGAACTCATGCTGGACCAGGCACGTGAGCCGGTCGAAGGGCGGGATGAAGCGGCCCAGCACGCCGAGCTCGTGCATGAGCGTGAGGGTTCCGGACACCGCGCCGGTTTCCGCCAGGATGGAGCGGAAGCTGATGTTGGCGTCGGGCGAATCCAGGACGCGGCGGGTCAGGAGCGGCAGCGACTCGCGCACGAGCGCCGTGAGGTTGAAGTCCGGCGCCGCTTCGAGCTGCTGGCAGTGGCGGAAGAGCCGGATGAGGCGCACGGGGTCCTCGTGAAACACCGTCGGGGCGCCGGCGGCCAGCTCGCGGCCGCGGAGCACGAAGCCGTCGATCAGCTTCGTGCGCTCGTAGCGCCGGAGCCGCAGGACTTCGCGGAAGGACAGGCGGGACGGGCCCGCCCCGTTGATGGACAGGGCCAGGCGGTTCTCGACGATTTTTGAGGTGCGGTAGATCGCCTGCGCATGCCGGTAATAGTCCTCCATGAAATCCTCCACGCGCTGGAGGAGGTTCTGCTGGCGGTAGCCCAGGTGCAGGGCGATCTTCGGCTGCACCTCCAGGTCGAGCAGGTCGGTCGGATGCTTGCTGAGGAAATGGAGTTCATTGCGCACGCGGAGGAGGAAGTTGTAGGCGCGCTGCATGTCGGCCAGTTCCTTGCGGCGCAGATAGTGGAGGCTGTGCAGCTCCTCCATGCGCTCGATGCCGAGCCGCACCCGGGCCATCCAGAGGGCGTTCTGGTAGTCGCGCAGGCCGCCGACGCCGTTCTTGATGTCGGGCTCCTGCAGGAAGACCGTGTCGCCGTATTTGGCGCGGCGCCGCGCCTGGTCGGCGAGCCGGTCGGCGATGTAGCCCTTGGGGTTCTCCGTCATCGCGAAATTGCGGTAGGCGGTCGCGAAGGTTTCGTAAAGCGACGCCTGGCCGGCGATGAGGTGGGATTCGAGGAGGGAGGTTTTGGTCTGGATGTCCTTCCGCGCCTCGCCGAAGACGTCGTCGATGGTGCGGGTGGAATGGCCCACCTTCAGGTCGCAGTCCCAGAGGATGTAGAGGATCTCATGGCCGAGGTGCTCCTGCAGGGGCTTCACCGCAGCCGGCTTCACCTTGGAGGGAAAGAGAAACATCACGTCGATGTCGCTCTGGGGGCTGAGCTCGTGCCGCCCGTAGCCGCCGAGGGCGATGAGGCAGACAGGCGATGGCGGGCTGCCGTGGGCGTGGCGGTAGGATTCGACGGCGAAATCGAAGAGGTGCCCCAGCATCACGTCGAGCATCGCGGCGCGGGCCTGGGCGATCTTGAGCCCGGATTCGCCGGCGTCATGGTGCATCCGGATCAGGCCGCTCTCGAGGCGCAGGAAAGTCTTGCAGGCCGCCAGGCGCTGCGCGACCGGCGCCCCCGCCGGGAAGTTCAGGCGTTCGCGGGCGTGCTTGTGGATGCGGCCGGCCATCGAGGGCCTAGTGAGCAGCAAACGCCGGGCCGCGCAAAGCCCGAAAATGACCCGTCCGGCCCATGCCGGTCCACGCATCCGTCACGGCCCCGGGGGCCAGACCGGGACGTCACGGCGTTCCGGCGGGCCGGAGGTTCTCGGCGAGGAAGGATTCGATGCGGGAGTAGAGTTCCACCTGGTGTTCAAGGTGACGCACCCCCGCGCCCTCGATGACAAACCTCATGGTATCACCGGGCAGGTTGTTCCTGCGGACGATGGAGACCAGTTCCTTGGCTTGGTTCGCCAGGTAGGTCTCGTCGTATTCGCCGTACGCGATCAGGACCGCGGCCCGGATCCGGTCGGCGTGCCGGAGCGGCGCCAGCGCATCGAATTTGGCCGGATTGGATTTCGGGTCGCCCAATTTGCGGATGGCCCGGGCGAACCACGGGCTCGAGTACTGGAAATATTTCTCCTCCTGGATCGTTTTCGCCCAGTCCAGGACCGGCGAGACGCCGACCGCACAGCGGTAAAGCGACGGTTCGTACGCGGCGCCGGCCAACGCGAGGAAACCGCCGAGGTTGGTGCCGATGACCGCCACGCGGCGGGGGTCAACGAGACCCGAGCCGAGCATCGCCCGGGTCGCCTCGATGACATCCTCGTAC
>JBAIXJ010000890.1:0-4795 GCA_037916645.1 Opitutales bacterium
TCTGGGCGTGGCAACGGTGGGCGCCGGGCGTTTCGATTCGTCTTGCCGGCGGATTGGTGGCGGGACAGCTCGCGCTGCCGGCCATGCACGTGGTCCACGCCAAGACCGCCCTCATCAGCCCCCTGCCTGTCGAGCTGTTTCGGCTGGCCAGGAACCTCCTGCAGGGCCGCGCCCCGTTGTGAGTACGCTCGGAAAGATCCTGCTTTACGGGTATCACCAGCCGCTCGACCGCCTTCGCGATTCAATGCGCAACGGCGGGCCCATCGCGGAATGGATCACGGCGCGCAACCGACGCGAGATGACCGTCGCCGCCGCGCGTCTTCCCGCGCTGCCCCGATGGCCCGACCGACCGCCGGTGACGCTGCTTCTGCTCACGGGACGGAACTTTTGGGATCAGACGATGTTCTGCCTGCATTCCTTCGCCCGCGCGGCGGAAGTGACGGTGCAGGCCGAGCTCTATGATGACGGCACGCTCGAATCGCGGCACATCGAGCTCCTGCAGCGACTGGGACCGGACGTCCGCATCCATCGCCACGCCGACCTGCGGGCGCAACTCGACCGCCATTTGCCCGCCGACCGGTTTCCGACCCTGCGCGAACGCTGGGAGCACTATCCCAACATCCGCCGGCTGATTGACGTCCACCTCGGCGGCGGCGGCTGGAAACTGGTGCTCGATTCGGATCTGCTCTTCTTCCGCCGGCCTGAGTTGCTCCTGCGCTGGCTGGCGGCGCCCGACCGGCCGCTGTTCTCGGTCGACTGCCAGGAGTCGTACGGCTACAGCCGGCCGCTGATGGAGCGGCTGGCGGGGGCGCCCATCCCGCCCCTGGTCAATGTTGGCCTCTGCGGCCTGCGCAGTGACGCGCTCGATTGGGGCGAAATTGAGGCCTGGACCGCCGAGCTCATCGCCCGTGAACGAACGAGCTATTACCTAGAGCAGGCGCTCGTCGCGATGCTGGCCGCCCGGTGGCCGCACGTGCTTGCGCCCGCCGAGGAGTACGTCACCAAGCCGTCGCGCGTCGAGGCGTTCGCGCCACGCGCCGTGATGCACCACTACGTCGACACCTCCCGCCGCTGGCTTTACCGGTACGGCTGGCGCCGCCTGGCGAAGCCCCCGCCATGAGTACGAAACGCGACCTCGTTCTCACCACCGCGGTCCGCTACGACGCGGCCGCCCTCCGGCCATTTGTCTCGAGCTGGAAGCGGCACCTGCCCGGCGCCGATCTCGTGGTCTTCGCAAACCACCTTTCGCCGGAGACCGCGGAATGGCTGCTGGGCCAGGGCGCCCGGCTCCTTCCGGCCGACCTGCAACTTTTCCCGGCCCGGTCCGGCTGGCGCTATGCGCTCCACTGGGGTCTGCTTGCAGCCTCGTCGCGTCTCTTCGGCAGCTGGCTGCGCCACGGCGCCGGGCTGGACCGCGTCCAGGCACGCCTCATTCGTCTGAATCTGCTCGGCTTGGTGGGCGCGCGCTGGCGCCATTTCCTGCTGTTCCTGCGGCTGCACCGTTCGGCCTATCGCCAGGTGCTTTTCGTCGACGCCCGGGACACGGTGTTCCAGGGCGATCCCTTCCCGGTCGATGGCCTGCACGTCTTCGCGGAGAACGGTCCCATCGGGGCGAGCCATTTCGCCCGGCGGTGGTTCCAGCTGACCTATGGCACCGCCACCTGGCGCCGGCTGGGATCGCGTCCCTTCCTGTGCGCCGGCACCACGCTGGGAGACGCGGAGCGGGCGCTCGCCTATGCCGAATTGATGAGCGAACACTGCCTCCGGTTTCTCACGCTCGGAGGCGAGGATCAGGCGGTGCACAACTTCCTGGTTCATACGGGAGCGGTCGCGGCGACCATCAACGCGTTCGGAGACGGGGTCGCGATCAACCTCAACCAGGAGCCGCGCCAACGGCTGCGGGTGCGGTCGGGGCAATTGGTTGACGTCCGGGACCGACCCTTTCCGATCGTGCATCAGTACGACCGGGTTCCGGGTCTGGCCGGCGAGTTGACGGAATGCCGCGCCGGATGAGCGTGCAGCCCATTTTGGAGCGATGACCCCACTCCGAATCCACTTCGATCTCTCGAGCCTGGACGAATGGCATCGGCGGGAATGGGAGGCGATGCTTTCCGTCCCGGCGGAGGGAGCGGCGGGCGCCCGCGTCGTCGACCAACCGGAGGCGGCGGATTGCGTCGTCGCCGCAGAGACCAACTTCCACCTGGGCCGGCAGGGACGCCTGTGGGGCCGTTGGCCCGCCCTCGCGCCGGGCGCGCGGCCGCTCTTTGTCTGGGATTCGAGCGACCTGCCCTCCGGCCGCCGGCCCGGACTCTACTGCTCGCTCCCCCGGAGCCTGTTCGACCCGAGGCGTCACCGCTCGTTCTGCTATCCCATTCGCTACAACGAATGCATTCAGGCTGCAGCCCCGGCGGACGCCCAACACCTTTACGGCTTCGTGGGCGGCATCACCTCGGGAGTGCGCCGCCGTCTCGTCGCGACCCTGCGCCGGGTCGGACGGCCCGCGGAAATGCTGCTGGTCGAGCAGGCCGGTCCGTGGAACCAGATGTTCGACCGAGGCGGCCTGCCGGCCAAGCGCCAATACGCCGAGGCGCTCCGGCGGAGCCGCTTCTTCCTTTGTCCGCGCGGCAACGGCGTGGGCAGCGTGCGCCTCTTCGAGACCATGGAGGCCGCACGGGTGCCGGTGATCATCAGCGATGCGTACGTGCCCCCGGCCGGCATCGATTGGGACAACTGTTCGGTTCGGGTATCCGAACGCCAGCTGGAGCGCATTCCGGAGATCCTGGCCTCCCGGTCGGCAGACTGGCCGCGACTCGCGGCCAACGCCCGCCGCGCCTGGGAGGCGAAGTTCAGCCCCGCGGCCAAGCTCGGCACCTTGGCGGGGGCGTTGCGCGAACTCCTGGCGGGCGACACCCGCGAGACCTGGCGGAATCGCGCGCGTCTGACCGTGCACTGGGCCCGGCTGCACACCCGGCGCCGGCTCGGCGCGCTCCGGGGGCGGTTGTCCTTTCGATGAACGCCCGCCCGCCCGCCCCGCACCAGCCGGCCACGTTTTGATCCCGCTGCCCCCGCCCTTGGTCTCCATCATCATCCCCTGCCACAACGCGGCCCCGTGGCTCGGCCAATGCCTGGACTCGGCGCTGGCCCAGACGTGGCCGGAGCGGGAGGTCATCGTCGTCAACGACGGTTCGACCGACGACAGCGGGGAGATCGCGCGTCGATTCGCCTCTCGCGGCGTCCGCGTGTTCGACCAGGCCAACCGCGGCGCAGCCGCCGCGCGCAACGCCGGGCTTGGCGCGGCCCGCGGTGAGTTCGTCCAATTCCTGGATGCCGACGACCTCCTCGACGCCCGCAAGCTCGAGCACCAGATGCGGCTGATCGCCGACAGCGGCGCCCCTCGGCTGGTCTCCGCCGCCTGGGCCCGGTTCCGCAGGGATCCGGCCGAGGCCGTTTTCTCCCCGGAGCCCAACTGGCGGGATCTGTCGGGCGTGGAATTCCTCCGGCTGCATTTCGAGCAGGGCTGGATGATGCATCCCGCCGCCTGGCTCAGCCCGCGCGCCCTGCTCGACCGGGCCGGCCCGTGGAACGAGCAGCTCTCGCTCAACGACGACGGCGAGTATTTCGCCCGGGTCATGCTGGCCGCCGGCGGCATCCGGTTCTGCGCCGACGCCCGCAGCTACTACCGCTCGGAACTGCCACGGTCGCTCAGCCGCCGGCAGGACGGCCCGGCAC
Source organism: Opitutales bacterium (assembly GCA_037916645.1). Taxonomy (GTDB): domain Bacteria; phylum Verrucomicrobiota; class Verrucomicrobiia; order Opitutales; family Opitutaceae; genus Fen-1467. The sequence goes on from JBAIXJ010000890.1 coordinate 3,730, forward strand.
TGGAATCGCTCTGGCGGTCATTCGAACTGATGATCGGTCACCTCACCGCCGCGGATTCGTCGCCCCGGACAAGCGCCGCGGCGGCGGCGGGCTGGAAATGGCTCGCCTTCGAACTCTATCCGGGCCGGCCCGACCTCGCCCGCCGGGCGGAGGAGCGCTGCGCGGCGCTCGGCGGCAGCTCGCGTCCGCTTCCCGCCGGGCCGCACTTTCAACGCGCCGCCCGCCTTCTGGGCTGGCGGGGCGCGAAACGCCTGCGGGACTGGTGGCTGCGCCGCCAGCCTTCCCGCCGCTGATCCCCTCCCGCGATGGCGCGAATCCTGATCATCACCAGCGGACCGCTCAGCCGGAATCCGCGGCCCTTCAAGGAAGCCGTCACGCTCGGGCGCGCCGGGTACGACGTCACCGTGCTCGCTGTGCGCCACCTCGGCGCGGCGGAGCAGCTCGACCTCGAACTGCTCCGCGACGCGCCGTTTCGTCGCGAGGTGATCGATCTGCTCCCGGGCTTCACCGACAGCCGCGCCGCGGTGTTTCTCCGCCGCCTCCGGATCTGGGCCGCGCGGCGCGCCGTCGCACACCTGCGCCGGCCGGCCGTTCACGCGCTGGGTCCGGCGGGCGCACTGCTGCGCCGCGCGACGGCGATACCCGCGGATCTGACCATCGTCCACAACGAGGCGCCCCACTGGGTGGGCCTCCGCCTCCTGCGGGCGGGACGGCGGGTGGCCGCGGATCTCGAAGACTGGCATTCGGAGGATCTGCTGCCTGACGTCCGGCGCGACCGGCCTCTCCCGCTCCTGCGTCGGATCGAACGCGCCGTGGTGCGCGAAATGGCCTACGTGACAACGACCTCGCACGCCCTGGCGGCAGCGCTCCAGGAGCGTTATGGCGGACCGCGGGCTGCCGTCATCTCCAACGCGCCGCCGCTCCAGCCCGATCCGCGGCACGGGCCCCCGGGCGACCCGCCGGCCTTTTTCTGGTTCTCGCAGACGCTCGGCCCGGGGCGGGGCGTCGAGGAATTCATCCGCGCCTGGACGCTGACGAAGCGGCGGAGCCGGCTGGTGCTGCTCGG
>JBAIXJ010000891.1:0-1632 GCA_037916645.1 Opitutales bacterium
CAGTGCTGCAGGAATGACGGGTCCCAGGCGGCCGGAGGCGAGGGGGGCGTTGCCTCCGCCGTCAGGCGCGCGCCCGCCAACAAGCTGAGCGCGGCAAGAAGAAAGGCGTTCTTCATGCAGGCCATTCGAGCGTGGCGGCGCGGGCGGTCAACCGGTTATTCCCCGCGACGACGACCGTTCCGCCGGCGGCCAATCGCGCGAAATTTCCTAGGCCCGCCGCTGGCGCAGCGCGCGCGGGGTCTGGCGCAGATAGCGCTTCATCACGGTGGCGAAGTACTGGGACGACGGAAATCCGAGGGTGAAGGCGATCCGGGTGATCGGCAGGTTGGTGTCCCGGAGCAACTGCTGGGCGCGGGCCACCCGGGCCCGCAGCACGTACTCCCCGGGCGGCACGCCGTGCTCGTTCTTGAACCGCGCCTTGAAGCGCGGGAGCGAAAGGCCGGCCTTCGCCGCCAGCTCCGGCAGCGGCAGGGGCTGGTCGAGGTGCCGGTCGATGTGGTCGAGCACGGGCCGCAGCGACGCCGGCCGCCGCGTGGTGTCATCCGCGCGGGCGAGCTCGACCACCCGCAGCAGAAAACCCGAGACGTGATGCCAGGTCGCGGCGGCGCGCAGCGGATCCGGGAGGCCGAGCTCCAGGCGCATGATCGCGTCGCAGTGCTCCTGCAGCCGCCAGTCGCCCGCAAAATGACGCCGCGGCAGCTGGCGCAAAGCCTGCGCGAGGGCGGCGCCGCCGGGCCCGGGCAGGGCGCCGCCGCGCCGCGGCAGGCCCAGGATCAGCCAGTACAGGACCCCCTTTTCCTGCGGCCGCGCGCCGGTGCTGTGCACCTCGCCGGGGAAGGTGAGAAACACGTCGCCCCCCCTCATTTCGTAGGCGCGTCCGTTCACCACGTAGGTCTGCCGGCCGCGCAGGAGCAGGCAGATCTCGATCGCGCCCTCGTGCCGGTGGTCGTCGAGCGCCGCGTGCGCCGCCGTCTGGTTGTAGCGGCCAAGCTGCAGCGGCCCCGGCAGCCCCGGCACATCCAGCGGCAGGATCAGCTTGGGGTGGTGCAGCCAGTCGTCGCGCCGGGCCATGTTTGATTTCGTATCGCGAATCCGGCGTGAAAGTCAAACGGGCGCGACTGTGCTAGATTGCCCGCGATGAGCCATCCCGCCTCCCCCGCCCCCGCCGGCCCGCTGACCGTCGAGCCGCCCCTGGGCGAGTTCACCGCCGCGGCCCGGAAGCCGCAGAGCATCGAATGGTACCGCACGCCGCTCCCGCCAGGGACGCTGAAACGGCTGCACGCCCGCAGCGACTTCCTCGGCGCGGCCCAGACGCTGGGCTACCTGGCCTGCCTCGCCGTGCCGGCCGCGGTGGCGATCCGCGGGGGGCTCCGGGGCGAGTGGGTGGCGGCGGTCGCCGGCCTGTTCGGCTACGGGATCGCCGCGAGTTTCCTCATCAACGCCGTCCACGAGCTGGGGCACAACACCGTGTTCCGGTCCGCGGGCCTCAACGCCGGGTTCTGCCGCCTGTTCGCCTTCCTGGGCTGGATCAACCACGAGCTCTTCGGGGTGAGTCACGTGCGCCACCACCGCTACACGCTCCATCCGCCGGACGACGACGAGAATCCGCTGCCGATTCGTTTCACGTTGCGC
>JBAIXJ010000892.1:0-1858 GCA_037916645.1 Opitutales bacterium
CCCTTCGTGCTGGCGAACTACGTCGACGACTACGAGTCGGTCTCGACCATCGCCCACGAGTGGGGCCACGGCATGCACTCGCTGCTCGCGAGCCACAGCCAGCCCTTCCCCACCGCGGACTACAGCATCTTCATCGCCGAGATCGCCTCGACCCTCAACGAGGACCTGCTCCTCGACCATATGCTCAAGGTCGCGACCAACGACCAGGAGAAGCTCTACTACCTCGGCTCGGCCCTCGAGACGCTCCGCGCCACGTTCTTCCGCCAGGCGATGTTCGCCGAGTTTGAGCTGGCCATCCACGAGGTGGTCGAAAAGGGCGAGTCCCTGACCGGCCAGAAGTGCAGCCAGATCTACGGCGACCTGCTCCGGCGCTATCACGGCGACAAGGAGGGCGTGCTGAAGATCGACGACCTCGTGACCGTCGAGTGGGCCTACATCCCGCATTTCTACCGCGACTTCTACGTGTACCAGTACGCCACCTCGATCGCGGCCTCGTCGGCCTTTGCCGACAAGATCCTCAAGGGCGAGCCCGGCGCGGTGGACACCTACCTCGGCGTGCTGAAGGCCGGCGGCTCGGATCATCCGTACGAGATCGTGAAACGCGCCGGCGTCGACCTGGCCACGCCCGCCCCCTACCAGGCGCTGGTGGCCCGGATGAACTCGATCATGGATCAGATCGAGGCGATCCTGGCGAAGCAGAAGCCGTAGCGGCGACGCGAGTCGGTCGGCGATGGGCGTCGTCACTCGAAGCCCAACCTCAGGTGGGGCGCAGTCTCGGCTGCGCCCCTTCTTTTTCTGGCGCCGCGGGCGTTGCCGACCCAATTGCCGGCTGCCCGGAGGGGGCGTGGCGTTTTGCATGAAGCCTGGACGCGGCGGCGCCCGCCGCCGGCCGGAAGGCATTCAATCCCGGTGCATTTGTGTCGATCTCAGGGTGAAATCCAGATACAAAATACCCAGTTGGTGGCCACCGGGCTCCAGTCTTCCATGCGTGCAAACCTTTTCCCGGATCGCGGGTGTTTCCGGGCGCGTCGGTATGCAGCGCTGCTGCTTGGTTTGACGTTTGCCTTCCCTGGCGCGGCCGTTTTCGCGCAGCCGGCGACGGACGCCACGACGCCCCCGAGTTCGCCGCCCCGCGTCACGACCATCCAGCAGTACTGGGACCTCTCGGCCGAGGAAAAGGCCCAGCCCGTCGTCTTCTCGCTCGACTGCGACATCACCTACGCCGACCCCGCCTGGGCGATGCTGTTCATCCAGGATCGCAACGGCACGGGGGCCTACGTGCCCTACGGGGCCAACCCGTTCGCCTTCCGGGCCGGCCAGCACATTCTGGCCGAGGGCACCTTCGTCCCGCCCAACGCCGACGTCTCGTTCGAACACGCCACGATCAAGCTCCAGGGCACGGCCCGGTTGTTCCCGCGCTCGATCGTCGGGAAGGTCATGCAGTACCGGCAGTACGTCACCAAGTTCATCGCCCTGGAGGGACTGGTGGACCGCTACCGCCGCCTCGACCCCACCCACCTGCAGCTCTACCTGTCGGTTGAGGGTGAACCCGTCGTCGCCTGGGTTCTGACCGAGCCGGACGACGACGTCCCCGACCTCCGGAATTCCTTCGTCAGCGTCGAGGGCGTCTACAATCCGAAGATCGGCCTCGACGGCCTCCTCGCGTCGCTCGAGATCATGGTTCCGGGGCTGGCACACCTCACGCAGCTTAACCGCCTCGACGACGACGCACGCTTCAAGGCGCCGCTCCTGTCCATCGAGTCCCTGCGCAACCTGCCCGAGGATCAGCTGGTGCACATCCGGGGCGAGGTCAAGGGGCAGGAGCCGGGCCGTTACGTCCGGGTGCGCGACGAGAGCG
>JBAIXJ010000893.1:0-1857 GCA_037916645.1 Opitutales bacterium
GGAAATTTTGGAACCGCGGGCGGTGGCCGCGTACCAAGGCTTGCCTTGGCCTGACGATGCTGCCCCCAGCCAACGGTCCCACGAGGGAAAATCTCGTTCTCCCGCCAAGGACATGAGGATTTCGACCCGTACGACGCTCTCGATGGTCTTCGTGGCGACGCTCGCCGCCGCCGCGGTGGGCGCGGCCGCCCTCTGGACCCTGCGGATCGAGCCGGTCTGGCCGCTCCCGCCGCTGCCGCCGCCGGCGGCGCTGGCGGCCACCGCCCCCCGTCACGACGTGGCGGTTCAGGCGGCGCTTGAGGAAGCCGTGGCGGTGGCGGGGTTGGCGGCCGTCGTCGTGGCTCTGGTGCTGGCCCGCGGCATCTGGCGCCAGGCCGGCCGGACGCTCGATGAGCTGAGCCTGGCGGTCCATGCGGTGTCCCGCGAGCAGGCCGTCTACCTGCCCACGGACGACGACGGGCCGGCCGGCGTGCTGGCGCGCGCCGTGGTCCAGATCACGACGGCGGGTCGGGCCAAGGCGGCCGCCTTCCGCGCGGAGGCCGACAAGCAGCGGCGCGCCGCGGAGACGCTCGACCGCCTGCTGGCGGCCGATCCCCATGCGATGATGGTGACCGACAACGCCCGCGTGGTGCATTACGTCAACGAGGCCGCGGTCAGGCTCTTCGGGCTGCCGGCCGAGGAACTCCGGCGCCGGCCGTTCTCCTATCCGCTGGAGCCGGGCCGGACCGTCGAGGTCGAGATCGTCCGGTCCGGCGAAACCCTGTCGGCCGAACTCCTGGTCGCGCCGGTCGAATGGCAGGGGAAGGCCGCGTTCGTCGCCAGCCTGACGGACACGACCGAGCGCAAGAAGCTCATGGGGCAGCTGCGCCAGGCGCAGAAGATGGAGGCGGTCGGCCGCATGGCCGGCGGCATCGCCCACGACTTCAACAATCTGCTTTCGATCATCAACATGTCGCGGGACCTCCTGCTGAGCGATCCACTCGCGGCCAACCCGCGGACGCAGCAGCTCCTCAACGAGATCGGCTCCGCCGGCAACCGGGCCGCGTCGCTCATCGGGCAGCTCCTGGCGTTCACGCGCAAGACCGCCGGCGCGCCCATGACGGTGGACATGAACGCGCTCGTCCGGGAGCTGGCGCCGCTCCTGCAGCGCCTGATCGGCGAGGACATCGAGCTGAGCACCGTGTTCGAGTCCGGCCTCAGCCTGGTGAAGGCGGATCCGTCGCAGCTCGAGCAGGTGATCATGAACCTCGCGGTCAACGCGCGCGACGCCATGCCGGCCGGGGGGCGGCTCACGATTGAGATCCACAACCGCGATCTCGACGAGCCGTATGTCCGGCGCCACCTCGAGGTGCAGCCCGGGCCGTATGTGGAACTGGTGGTGTCCGACACCGGCGTGGGCATGAGCGACGAGGTCAAGGCCCACCTGTTCGAGCCGTTCTACACGACCAAGCCGGACGGGCTGGGCACCGGGCTCGGCCTGGCCACCGTCTACGGCATCATCCGCCAGATGGGCGGCCACGTGACCGTGTACAGCGAGGCGGGCCGCGGGACGAACTTCCGGATCTACCTGCCGCGGCGGACCGCCGGGGTCGGTTCGACGCCGGCCGAGCCGCCGCGGTTTGCGATCTCCACCGGGACGGAGACCATCCTGCTGGTCGAGGACGATGCGGCGATGCGGCAGCTCACGCGCCTGGTTCTCGAATCCTACGGGTACACGGTCCTCGAGGCGGAGAACGGCGTGCGGGCGCTGGCGGTCGCGGAGAAGGACCCCCGGAAGATCGACCTCGTCGTTTCCGACGTCATCATGCCGCAGATGGGCGGGCGGCAGCTCGTGGAGCCGCTGCGGCTGATGCGCCC
>JBAIXJ010000894.1:0-6077 GCA_037916645.1 Opitutales bacterium
CGCGGAGCGGACCGCCCGCGGTCGCGGCCGGCGGCGGCGCAAGGCGGCGGCTGGCCGCGGGCCGGCGCAGGGGAGCCTCGGCGCGCCAGGCCGACCACGCGTCGCGCAGGGCGGCGAGCCGCGCGGCCCACGGCCCCCCGGCCAGCCGGTGCCGGCCGGCGGCCACGTGCAGGGCGCCCGCGGCGCGGAGGAAGGTCGCGAAGGAAAGGGGCGGCAGCAGGGGTTCGGCGCCCGTCACCAGGTGCGGCCGGAAACGCTGGGTGAAGACGAGTTCGCGCCGGCCGTCGTCGAGTTCGGCGAAGAGACGCAGGCTGACCGGGTGGGGCAGGGCCGCCGGCACGTCGACGTGCCCGGCGAACTGCGCCTCGTCCGCGTTCCTGAGGCCGGCAAACACGCCGGTCACATCGCGCCGCGGGAGTCCCACCAGCAGGGGAACCGGCTGCAGCGGATCCACCCACGCGGTCAGGCCGACGATCGTCCGTTCACGGTGGGCCAGCCAGCCGCTGACGGACAGCCGGCCGTAGCGGACCCGGCCCACCGCGGCCGGCTCCTCCAGCGCGCCGAAGAACGGCGGGTTGGGCAGGGTGTTGAGCGGCGTGGCGAGCAGGGAGGCGAGCGCCTCGCATGCCAGCTCCGCCCATCCCGCCTGCGGATCGCGGCGCCGGTGGCGGAGCATCCGGATGAGGAGGGTGCCGATCGCCGGACCGAGCGGGGCCGCGGGAGGGGCCGGGGCGGCGTCCGGCGCGACGGTGATCTCCTGGCGGTGGACCTCCTCCCACCGGCCGCTTTGGTCGCAGACATCAAGGCGCAGCCAGCGCGCGCCGCGCGGCGGGTCGAGCAGGAAGGAGAAGCCGGCATGGGGCTGACCGTCGCGGCCGAGATGCGGGCGCTCGATTTCGGGCCGGGGCAGACCGCAGAGCCCGAGGAAGGGGCGATCGTCAATCCACGCCCGCACATCCGCGGCCGCCCGGCCGGATTGCGAATGCAGCCAGCCGGCGATCCACGACGGGCCCGCGGGGAAACACCATCGGTCCGGATGGATGTCGATCGCGAGCTGCCAGTCGGCGCGGTCGGGCATATGCGGGGCGAGCTTGCCGAAAACCATGGGGACAGGGGAGCCGAAACTGCGCCGGGGCGGATCCGACCGCGGCCCACGCCTGGCATCGCCCGGGTCAGCCGCGCCGGCTGGCCAGGAGGCGCGCGAGCGCGAGATGGCGCGACAGCACCTGCTCGAGCGCGAACGAGCCTTCCACCCGGGCGCGGGCGCGGGTGCCCATGGCGGCCGCCTCGGCGGTTCCGGCGAGGGTCCGCTGCAGGGCATCGGCCAGCGCGAGGGTGTCACCGGCCGGCACGAGCACGGCCTCGGCGCCCGGCCGCACGATCTCGGGGATGCCGTGCACGTCGGTGCTCACGATGGGCAGCGCGAACGCCATGGCCTCGAGGATGACACGCGGAAACGACTCTTCGTAGCTGGTGCAGACGGCGAGGTCCGCGGCGCCGTAGTACGCGTAGACCTCCGGCGTCTCGGGCACGACCTGCAGGTTGGGCCGCGCCAGTTCGCCGAGGAGGTCGCCGAGGTCGCGGTCGTACGGCGTGGCGCGCCCGCCAACCATCAGGAACCGGCAGCGCGCCGCCAGCTCCGGGGCGCGGCGCCAGAGCAGGTCGACCGCCCGCGCGAACAGGGTCTGGCCCTTCCGTTCGCAGACCGCGCCGACGTTGACGACGAGGAGTTCGTCGTCGCGCAGCCCGAGCTTCGCCCGGAGGGCGGCGCGCGGATGCGAGACTTCGTAGGCGTCGATCCCGGCCAGGTCGATCCAGCCGGGATTCAGGCAATAGTTGGGGCGGTCCGTCAGGTCCTCGTAATAACGGCGGGTGGCGGCGGTGAGAAAGGACACCCGGGTGGCGCGGGCGAAGGCCTCCTCCACGACCGGCAGCGCCGCCGGGGCCAGCCGGCCGAGAAAGAAGCTGCCCGGGGTGGTGCTCTCGTGAATGTAGAGCAAGGAGGGCCGGCCGGCCGCCCGGGCGGCGTGCACGGCCCAGAAGGAGGCGAGCGTGTTGGCCACCACCAGGTTGACGGCGGTGAAATCGAGCTGCGCCCCGAGGGCGCGCACGGCGCGCCGCATCCGCCACGCCGACGTCGCCGCCATGAGACGGGCCGGGCTCGCGATTTTCACCGCCGCCCCGAGGGCCTCGTAGCGTGGCCGGAGCGGACCGTCCTCGCCGGAAACGACCTGGAGCAGCGCGTGCCCGTGGCGGACCAGGTGCCGGCCATATTCCCACAGGAACAGCGGCGCGCCCTCCAGCGCCAGGTTGTGCGTCGCCAGGACGACGTGCCCGAGGGACGCCGCGGCGGAGACCTCGATACTCGGGGCCGGGACGTTCGCGGCCGCCGGCTCGCGGCGCGGGGCGCGGGCGCGATAGTCGTGCCAGCCGGCCCAGAGAGCGCGGCGGTACGGTGCGCCGGCCTCGAGCGGGACGCCGGCCGCGGCATAGGCGGACCGCAGGGCCCGCGCCGCGTGCCGGAAGCGGCCGAGGGAGTAACGCGCGTAGCGGAGCTTTTCCTCCTCGGCGTCGAAGGTCCAGGTGCGCTGCACGTGGGCGAGGTGGCGGCTGCCGTCCTCCAATTCGGCGTACACGCGCAACGCCCGCGGCTGGGGCAGCTGGGCGGGCACGTCCACCTGGCCGGCGAGCGCGCAATCGGCCGCATGCGGAAACTGCGGATGCAGCGGGCCAACCCCGGCGAACGGCCCGCCGTGGCGCAGCGGCTGCAGGGCCTGCAGGTCGAACGTGGCGAGGACCCGGCGCAGGGGCAGGGTCTCGTGGAAGAGCCAGCCCAGGACGGTGAGGCGGCCAAAACCAGCCCGGGCGATGGCCGCCGGCTCGTCGAGGTGGCCGTGAAACGGCTGGTGGGGGTAACGCGCGGCGCACGGCCAGGGCGTGGCGGCGGCGACCCCGGCGGCGAGCTCCTCCAGCGGTCGCGCCGGCTCCGCCCGCAGGCGGCGCAGCAGCCGCGCCAGCGCCCGCGCAAACTCGTGGGCGCGCAGCGGCGCCGGCGACGGGGCGGACGCCGGAAAGGGGGCGGCCGTGTCGACGGCGATCGCGGCCTCGCCCACCGGCTCCCATCGACCGCTGACGTCGCACGCCTCGAACTGGATCCGCGTTTCGCCGGGCCAGAGGTCGAGGCTCAGCTCGAAGCCGGCCGGGAGATCCGGAGTCGGCAGGCGGAAGTATTCCGCGAGATCCCGGCGGGGATGGCCGTAGGTCACGAGCTGCACGTGATCGCCCACGCGGGCGCGGAGGTCGACGAAATGGTGACCGGGCTTGGCCACCAGCCAGCCGCGGAGGAGCTGCGGGCCGGCGGGCACCGAACGGCCGGCCTCGGGATGCTCCAGGGAGAAATGGGCGGTGGCGGTCTCGTGCATGAGGGGAGCGGATCAGCCCAGGCTGGCCTCGCGGCACAGTTCCAGGTGCCGCGGCAGCAGGCGGGCGGAGTCGAAATTGCGGACGACGCGTGCGTAGGCCATCGAGGTCATCCGGTCGTCGCCGGCGAAATGGTCCGCGAGCGCCCGCTTGAGGGCGGCGCACAGCTTGAAGGGATCGCCCGCCGGCACCAGGATCGCCTCGTCGTTGCCCGTCAGCATCTCGGGGATGCCGAACACGTCGGTGCTGACGATGCGCACGCCGAACGCCATCGCCTCGAGCAGCACGCGCGGGAAGGATTCCTCGAAGCTGGTGCAGACGAGGAGGTCGGCCATGAGAAAATAATCGGCGATGTCGGGGGTCTCCGGGATGATCCGCACGCCGTCGAGCCCGAGCAGGGCGATATCCTGCTGCACCGTTTCGAGGTAAAGGCCCTCGCGGGCGCCGATGATCAGGAAGAGCGGCGCGGGGCGGCCCGGGAAAGTCGCGGCGTACTCCTTGCGCAGGAGATCGACGCCGCGGATGTAGATGTGCTGCCCCTTGCGCTCGGTCACCGCACCGACGTTCATCACCAGCGGGGTGTCGGAGGGGAAGCCGTACCGCCGCCGCAGCGCCGCCCGGTCGGCGCCGGCGCCGAGCTGCCGGATGGCGGCGAGGTCCACCGAGCTCGGCGCGAGGCGGAAATTGTCGTTGGCGTTGTGCTCGGCGAACACCGCTTCGGTGGCGCGGGCGCTGAACACCACGCGCGTGGCCTGGCGCAGCGCCTCCTCGGCGGGGCCGCGGAGCCGCGGGGGCAGCGCGGCGCGCGCGAACAGCTTTTCCACCGGACTGCTCTCGTAGACGTAGAGCAGCGAGGGCCGGCCGGCCTGCGCGGCGAGGGGCACGGCCCAGAAACACAGGAGCGTGTTGCCCACGACGAGATCGACGTCGTCCCACCGACGGGCGCCGGCGAAGGCCGCCACCGCGGCGGCGAACGGCGCCGGATCCTCCGCGCGCAGCAGTGGAGCAGCGTCCCAGATTTCGACGGGAATGCCGAGGGCCTCGTAGCGCTGGCGCAGGGGTCCGTCGGCCATGCTCGCCACCCGCACGGAAACGCCGGGCTGGGCGGCGTGATGGCGGGCCTGCTCGAACAGCAGGATGGGCGCCCCCTCGAAGTTGAGGTTGTGGGTCACCAGCAGCAGCCGCAGGGGCCGCGGGGTCCCGGCATACAGGTGATGGAACGGATCCAGGCGCGGCGCGGGCGGCGGGAACTCCAGGGCGGCGCTGAGCTGCGGATCGCGGTATCCGCCGTGGCGCTCGAGGAACGCCACGTGCTCCTTCTCGGTGTAGCGCACGCCGCGGGAGGCGCTGCCCTCGTGCTGGAGCACCGCCTGCGGGGTGTAGACGACGCGGCCGCCGCGCTCCTGGACCCGCAGGCAGAAATCGACGTCGTTGTAGGCCACGCGCAGGCGGCCCTCGTCGAATCCGCCCAGCTGCCGGTACAGGTCCGTGCGGGTGAGCAGGCAGGCGCCGGTGACGGCGGCGACGTCGCGCGCCGCGTGCGGCAGGAAGAGGTAGCCGAGGTCGTCGGCGGGCTCGCGGTCGAACAGGGCGTGCGGCAGCCGGTCGCGCCGGCTGAGACTCAGGCCGGCATGGCTGATGGTGCCGTCGGGGTAGAGCAGGCGCGGGCCGACAACGTCCACCCCCGGGACGGAGAGCCAGCCCGCCATGTCCTCGAGCCAGCCGGGGGCCAGCGCCTCGATGTCGTTGTTGCAGTGCAGCAGGAGCGGCGTGTCGGCGCGGGCGGAGCCGAGGTTGACCAGGCGGGAGTAGTTGAAGCCCTCCGGCGCGGGCGGAGCCCGCAGCACCTCGCAGTGCAGATCGGCGCGGGCCGGCAGCTCCCGCAGGAGGGCCAGCGTGGCGGCGTCGTCCGACTGGTCGTCCACGATCACTACTTTCACGGCGTCGCGCGGCACGGTGCGGGCGAGGGAGTCGAGGCACCGGCGGAGGAGGTCGGCGCGGTTCTTCGTGGGAATGACGATGGTCACCGGACGTTCGCGCAGAATCGCCGGATCCCAGCGCAACTGGTGCAGGCAGAGGGCGTGCCGCTGCGCGAGTTCGGGCAGGAACGGTTCGGCCCGCAGGCCGCGGCGGCCGACTGCCTCGAGGATCGCCCGCCGCGCCGCGTCGAACAGGTACCCTTTCTGGTCGCCGCGAGTGGCGGTGCTGTGTTCGTGGGCCCGCCAGTGGTAGCAGATGAACGGCACGTGCACCACGTCCGCCGGCGCCACCAGTTCGAAGCAGCGCAGGAACAAGTCGAGGTCCTGCGCGCCGTCGAACCCGGGCCGGAGCCGGCCCGCCCGCTCGACCACCGTGCGGCGGATGACGGTGAGGTGGTGGGTGTAGTTGTGGGTGATCGCCATCTCCGGGCTCCACCCGCCCTTGAACTGCGGGTCATAGCGTCGACCCGCGTCGTCGATCTTGTCCTCGTCGGTGTACAGGTAGCCGGCGGTGGGCCGGGCCTGGGCGGCCTGCGCGACGTGCAGCAGCGCGTCCGGCGGCAGCAGGTCGTCGTGATCGAGCAGGGCCACGAAATCGCCGGTGGCGGCGGCAAGCGCCGAATTGGTGGCGCGGGAGATGTGGCCGTTCTCCGTCCGGAACACGGGTTTCACCCGCGG
>JBAIXJ010000895.1:0-2520 GCA_037916645.1 Opitutales bacterium
AGATTGCGGTGATGCCCGGAGCAACGCCTCCGCGCAAGACGGTCACGGTGGTAGCCGGTTCGTTACCGGACCCATCTCTGCCCGGGACGGTGCTAGTGACGTTCACCGACCGGTTGGAGCCGCCACAGAGGCAACTGCTCGAGAGGTGTGCTGAAGTAGTTCTGGTCGCTCGCGACGGAGGTCCGGCGGCGTTCCGTGCGGCGCTCCAGCAAACGCTACGGAAATGGCGCCCATCAGTAGTGCGGCTCGAGGGCGCGGAGATGGAGCAATTCGATAACGAGCGCTACTTCTTGAACGGCGGGATATCGAGCTGGACCTGCTCGTGTTCGCCGTAGTAGGTGATGTGGTACGGACCGTTCTTTCCCTTGCTCGACGAGGGCTTCGGGAAAAAGAGGTATCCCGCCACAGGATCGACCGTTCTCGTTTCCGGCAGGCCTTTGTCAGCGAGCTCGCGCTCCATGGTAGTGCGGTCCCGGTCGGTCGATGCGGGGGGCGGCGGCGCCGGCGGTCCGGGCTGCTGACCGACTGCCACGCCAACTCCGGTCGCGGTATATACGCCACTGCGGCGCTGTCCGGTAACAGGATCGTAGCCTCCGCTTTCATACCCGATCGTCGCGGTGGGATAGATCGTGACGTCGCCAGGGGCAGGCGGAGCTTTGGGAGCATTTTTCTGATGCAGGCGCGCGGCGATGGTGTCCGCTCCGACGGGCCGCAACGTCACCGGGTCGGAGCCGGCGCGCATCAGGAAATCGCGCGACTTTACTTCGACCTCATTTCCGGTTTCCGGATAGACCGCCACTTCGACAACGATGTAACCGGCTTTATTGAGATCGGTGGCGAACAGCTTCGAGACCTGTTCGGGAGGAATGACAGCCGCGGCGATCGTCACCCCTTTCGCGGACTGATGGGCCGGATAATCGGAGGCGGCGCCGCGCGGGCGGATTCCGCCGTTGTCGCGCGCGACGAGCAACGCCGCCGCCGCGCAGAGCAGCACAGGTACTTTCATGGCAATGGCTCCCGGTTCATGCGGTCTGCGGCCAGCTTCAGGGTTTTGCCGCTAAGCACGTAGATCTTTTGGGTGAGACGACTCTGTCCGGCGCGGACTTCCAGGTTGTACACGCCGGGTTCCAGCCCCATGTTTTTAAGCTCGGAAATCTGGCCGGCGTAGGCGCCATCCAGATAGACACTGGCAGTCCGGTCTGGGACCTGAATCTTCACACCGCCCAAACCGGGCTGATAGGCGAAGCCCGTGAAATAGCCGGGAGCGTAGAATGGCGTCCAGAGGAACGGGTCGTAGTAATACCAGGGATAGTAACCGTAATACGGATATCCGAAATACGGATATCCGGAATAGTGGGTGTATCCGGCGCCGACCATGACGCCGCCAAAACGGACCCGGTGATGCTTCGACTGGCCGGCGTCGGCGGCTAAGGCCACGGAAACCGAGACAACCGCCAGGAGCAGTAACCGCTTTGACATCCGCTGCCTCCCATTTCCAATCTTACGCTCCCGCCACGCCCGATGCGCGCGGTTACAGAGGCTGACGCGCCATCGCCAGAACCCGTTACACTGTGGACTTGGCGGAAACGAGTCCAGCCGCGACCGGCACTCCGGATAGATATCCGGCGGGCGTGAAGCCGATCGCCAATGGAGTCTTCGCGTGGCTCACGCCCAACGGAGGTTGGGGGGAGAGCAACACAGCGCTGATCACCGGCAACGGCAGTTCGATGCTGGTCGATACCCTCTGGGACCTTCCGCGCACGCAAGCGATGCTGGCAGGTTTCCGGCCGATGCTGAAGAGCGCGCCTATCGGCCAAGTCGTCAACACGCATTCGGACGGGGACCATTGGTTTGGGAACAGTGCAACGGGTGCGGCCGAAATCATCGCGACAAAAACGGCGTCGCGGCGCATGACTCGCCATTCTCCGCGCGAGATGAAAGCATTGGGCGGGGTCTGCCGGGTGTTTCGACTGCTCTCTCACGCCCCGGTGCCGCGCCGGCGGGATTGGCGTACGGCGGCGGAATACCTGGAAGGAATGCTGCGGCCATTCAATTTCGCGACGGTGCGCCCGGTTCCGCCCACCTCCACGTTTTCGGGTAAGCTTTTGGTGGACACGGGCGGCCGGGAGATACGCCTGGTCGAACTGGGGCCGGCGCACACCGCGGGCGACCTGGTGGTGTATGTTCCCGATGCGCGCGTCCTGATCGCCGGAGACATCCTGTTTCTGGGGACTACGCCGATACTGTGGGACGGTTCCGCCAGGAACTGGATCCGTGGCTGCGAGCAGATTCTCTCGTGGAAGGTGGACACGGTCGTTCCCGGACATGGGCCGATTACGGATCTCTCCGGCGTGGATGCCGTCCGGCAGTATTGGGTGTTTCTGAGAGCCGCGGCACGACGGCACTTCGACCGGGGACGCCCGGCGTACCAGGCGGCGGTTCGGATCGTCTTCAGCGACGAATTCCGGGCCCAGCCGTTTGCCTCATGGGATTGCCCGGAACGGATCGTGATCAACGTCC
>JBAIXJ010000896.1:0-1734 GCA_037916645.1 Opitutales bacterium
GTGACGCATTTCCTGCTCTGCTTCGCGCTCGGCATCGGCGTGGGCTCGTTCCTCGGGCTGTTCCTCACCCACGGCCGCATCCGCGCGACCTACGTGCCGCTGGCGGGCGCGGTCATCAGCGGCTTCCTGTTCCTGTGGGTGCTCGGCGAGCGCTTCGCGGGCGCGCACCTTGGCGCGTGGCTCACCGTCTGCACCGCCGGCATCGGCATCGCGGGCGGCGTCTACTCCGTGCCGCTTTATTCCCTGATGCAGCACCGCAGCCCGGAGGACCAGCGCGGGCGGGTCATCTCGGCCAACAACATCATGAACGCCGCGTTCATGGTCGCCGGCGCGCTGGCGGCGATGGGCATCGAGGCGGTGGACCCGCGGCCGATGGCCCTGCTTGTCGCGCTCGGCGTGGTCAACTTGGCGGTGGCGGCCTACACGGTGTGGCTCGTGCCCGAGTCTGTCC
The DNA here is from genome assembly GCA_037916645.1 of Opitutales bacterium. Lineage (GTDB taxonomy): Bacteria > Verrucomicrobiota > Verrucomicrobiia > Opitutales > Opitutaceae > Fen-1467. The sequence continues at coordinate 452 of JBAIXJ010000896.1, forward strand.
TGCACACGTTCCTGCGCCTGGGTCTGCGGATCGCGTACCGCGTCCGGGTGCGCGGGCTCGAGAACTTCCCCGCGTCCGGCCCGCGCCTGGTCATCGCCAACCACACCTCGTGGCTCGACGCCATCCTGCTGGCCGCGTTCCTGCCGGACAAGCCGGTGTTCGCCGTCCACGCCGAAATCACCCGCCGGCCGTGGATCCGGTTCTTTCTGAAATGGGTCGACGCCCGCCCGATCGAGCCGGCCCACCCGCTGAGCCTGAAGACGCTCTGCGCCTGCGCCGAGCAGGGCGACGTCGTGGCGATCTTCCCCGAGGGGCGGCTCACCATGACCGGCGGCCTGATGAAGGTCTACGACGGCTCCGGGTTCCTCGCCCACCGCACGCAGGCGCAGATCATCCCGGTCCACATCGACGGCGCGCACCTGTCGGTCCTCACCCGGCTGGGCACGAAGTACCGGCGTCGGTGGTTTCCCCGCATCACCCTGACCATCGGCGCGCCCGTGACGATGCCCCGGGAAACCGCCCGCGCCGGGCGCACCGAGTTTGTCTACAACCTGCTCAGCGACGCCGCCTTCGCGGCCGCCCTGCCCGAGCACAGCCTCTACCGCGAGCTCATCGCCGCCGCGCGCCGCCACGGCGGCAACCGGCGCATCTGGCTCGACCACGCCGGCCGCGGCCTCAGCTACGCGCAGATCCTCCGGCGCTCCGCCTACCTGGGGAGCCGGTTCGCCAAGGCAACGCCGCCCGGGGCCGCCGTGGGCCTCCTGCTGCCGACCAGCGCCGAGGGCGCGCTCGCTTTTTGGGGTCTCCAGTTCGCCCACCGCGTGCCCGCATGGCTCAACTTCAGCATGGGCGCGGCGGCCTTCGCCTCCACCGTCCGCACGGCCGCCGTCCGCACCGTGATCACCTCCCGGACCTTCGTGGCCGTGGCGCGCCTGGGGGAACGGATCGACGCCCTCACGGCCGAAGGCGTGACGGTGGTCTACCTCGAGGATCTCAAGCCCACGCTGCTCGAGACGCTGCGCGCGGCGCGACCGCTGCTCGACCCGGTGGCGGCCTACGCCCGCCACGAAGCGGTGTGGACGGGCGCCGGCCGCGACCCCCGCTGCGCGATCCTGTTCACCTCGGGCTCGTCCGGCCTGCCGAAGGCGGTCGTGCTCTCGCATCGAAATCTGCTGGCCAACGTGGCGCAGCTCCGGGCGCGGATCGATTTCACCCACCGCGACTGCGTGTTCAACGCCCTGCCGCTGTTTCACGCGTTCGGCTTCACCGGCGGGATGCTCACG
>JBAIXJ010000897.1:0-4472 GCA_037916645.1 Opitutales bacterium
TGACCTTGAACTTGATCCGCTCGCCCTCCGCGGGGACGTCCACGGTGAGCTCCTCGGGGTCGTAGGCGGTGTAGTTCCGGCCGTTGGCGGCGACCTCGGAGATGCGGATCGAGCCCTTGGGGAGCAGATCCGGCGCGACGCGCAGCTTGTTGCCGGGCAGGTGACCGGGATAGGGCATGAAATAGAAGTCCATCGGCACCTTCCGGATGAGCAGGTTCGAGTAGGTGGCCGCGAGAAACGCCAGTTCGAAGGAGTGATAGCCGGCCATCGCGTGGCTGCCCTTCAGCCGTTCGGTGCCCATCAGGAACGGAATACCGTTGGCGAGCACATTGAAGTAGATCGCACCATCCTGGTGATCGAGAAAGTAGGCGTTGTAGAACGCGGACGACTCACGTGCCTGCCGCAGGTACTCGGGCTCGTTGGTCCAGGCGTAGAGAATCAGATACGCGAGGATCGCCTGCTCCTGCTGCCACCACGCCTTGCGGTCGTGCCACGCGTAGCGGTGGAATTTCTCGTTGGGACCGAGCAGCCGCTCGACCACGTCGTACCAGCCGCCGCGCTGGCGGTCCGCGCCGGCCCAGGGCATGATGTCGGCGATCTTGCGCGCCAGCGCGACGTAGCGCTCCTTCGCCTGGAGGGCATTGATGCGCATCAGGTTCCATGCGATCTTCAGATTGTGGCCGACGACGGCGCGGTTCTGCTGCCAGCCCCACGTCTGGTCCTTGCTCCAGTCCTCAAAGAACTTCTCCTGTACGAACGGACTGTGTTCGTAGTCGGGAAAACGGTCGACGATGGTGTCGCCGGTCTCGACCAGGAAGTCGGCGAAGTCCTGCCGGCCGGTGGCGAGCACCAGGTTGATGAGATAAGCGGGGGCGTGGTCGCCGACGGAGTTCCAGTTCTTCTTCGCACGGTTGCGTCCGAGGCTTTCGGCGCGCGGATCCAGCGTCACCGGGTCGAGATGGGAAAAGTAGCCGCCGACTTTCTCGTCATGGAAGAATCGCTTGAACAGGTCGACCGTCAGCTCCGCGTCCCGGAGAATCGCTTTGTCGCCGGTGATCCGATACGTCTGCGCCGGGCCGGCGAGGGCGTAGATCTGCTCGTAGGCGGGTATGGCATAGTAGTCGTCGCCGAACTCGGAGGCGAAGACCTTGTGTTCCTCGCCGCCCTTCAGGTCGATGCCGTGGTACCAATAGACGATGTTCTCGTCGCGGTCGTAGAACCGCATGTGGTCGCGCAGATATTGCGTGCCTTTTTCGGCGCCTTCGAGGAACTCGTCGCGACCGGTGAGGTGGAACGCACTGGCGAGCCCGTAGACGAGCCGCGAGACGGTGTCGGTCTCCTGGCGGTGGTCGGTGGTTTTCGCGCCGCCGAGCGTGAGCTCGGTGCGATAGTTGCGGTAGTCGATATTGTCCTTCCCGCCGAACTGGGCGTTGAGGTAGAAGTCGCCCATTTCGGCGATCTGGTGGACCCACCAGGAGGGCTTCTCGAAGACGTAGTCCTTGGGCGTGCGGCCGACGAACTTCAATTCCTTCACCTCGAATTTGGTCGCATCGTCCTCCGGGTAGAAGATGCCGTAGGCAAAGAGAAAGCGGCCCTCGACGACCATGGAGCGGATCAGGCCGGTGCAATCCTGCCAGGGTTCGCCCAGGTTGCGGACCATCTGGGCGTAGAGGTTGGCGCCGAGCTTCACCTCGAAGAGGCGGCCGTCGCTGGTGCGCAGTGTGAAGAACTCGCCGTCGCCGAGCGGCTTGACGACATAACCGGCGATGAGATCGGAGAACGTGAAGGACAGGCGGTTGGTGGGGTGTTGCATGACAGACGGGGTTGGGAGAAGGGACGGGCCGGCGTCAGCCGGCGGCAAGCAGTTCGATGATCCGGCGGGCGAACAAATGGCAGTGGCCGCCCGTGCGGCCGGTCACGAGATCACCGTCCACGACGACATCGGCGTCGACGTAGATCGCGCCCATGTTCACGGCGTCGCCGTGGAGGTTGTTGTGCGTGGTCAGCCGGCGGCCGCGGACGAGTTCGGGGGCGGCGGCCACGAGCCAGAGCCCGTGGCAGATGATGCCCTTGAGGATGTGCTTGTTGGCGAAGGCGCGCTGCAGGAACTTCACCGCGTCGGGGAGCTGCGCGACGTCGGGCGTGTAGCGCAGGCGGTCGGAGACCATGCCGGCGGGCACGATGATGGCGGCGAAGGTGGTGAGCTCCGCGTCGCTGAGGTTTTCGAACGACTGGTTGCAGAAAAACGGGGCGCGGTACTCGTGGCCCTTGAACTCGAGGCCGGGCTGCCCCCAGAGCTTGCTCAGGAAGACGACCTCGGCGCCCTCCTCCGCGAACCGGAATTTGTAGTACCAGATCTCCGGCTCGTAGTAGTCGCTTTCGATCAGGATGCCGATTTTCTTGCCGGTGAGTTTCACGGGAGCCTCCGGGCGGGGACAGACAGGGCGCAGGCGGATGGGGCGACAACGCTCATGACGGTCAGCGTCGCGGGCGGTCCGTGCGGGCGGGACCGATCAGCCGGCGGCCAACGGCCGGCGTACGGCCCGCGGGCAGATACGGGACGCGTCGTGAAGCTGGGAGACGGCAGGCTAGTTGGAAGAATCCCGGTGATCCACTTCAAAAATCACGCCCGCCGGAACCACCGAGCTGACAGGTTTGATGTCGCAGCTTGTAGGCCGCCAGCTTGCTGGCGCCATACAGCGCGAGCACCTGTCGGCCGAAGCCTTGGCGAAGGCTGAAGCTCGCTGCCCACAGAGGAGCGAATTGCGCGGCCATATCAAAGGGCCATGCGAATCCGCGGCGTCCGGCGCGGCGCGGACGGCTCACCAGCCGTGGCGCCGCAGGCCCCGGTCCAGGACCGCCACCAGCAGTTCGCCGGTGCGGTACGAATCCGCGGTGGATCGTCCGGTGATGAAGGGATAGTCGACCAGCGCCGAGACGTTGCGGCCCACGTTGCCGTGGAAGCCGCCGTCGGGGCCGGTGGCGTCGCGCAGGATGAATTCCAGCGGGTACGGCGGCGGGCCCATGTTGAAGTCCACGCCGAGAAAACCGGTGCCGTCGCGGTAGTCGTACTCGAGCGGATGGCCGGTGACGTGCTTGCCCCACAGGATGCTCCGGCGGAGGTGGTAGTCGCGCGCGAACGCGAGGCAGGCGACGCCGTAGCACTCGGCCGCGATCGGGCGGTCGGCCCGGAAGAAGCCGAGGATCAGATCGTGCACCCGCTGGTTGTTGACCATGTCGACGATCGGTCCGCTGCCGCCGATCAGCAGCAGGGCGGCGTGCTCCGCGAGGAGGCGGGCCAGCGCGGCGTCGAGCGTGTCGTTGTACGCCTCGAAGTCGCGGATGAACGTGGGCGCGCTCGGGTAGGGGCGCTCCGGGAGCAGCGCGCGGAGACTGAGCGGATGATCGAGGCGTCCCGACGCGTCGAGGGCGCGCGCCTTGGCGGCCATCTCCGGCGTGGTCACCGTCTTGCCGAGCGGCGGATCGACGAACGTGGGATCGAGGCTCGGCGGGAGGGCGCGGGCGGGGCCGCCCTTGGGCGTGGCGAACTCCGCGGTGTAGCCGGCGGCGGCGAGGACCTCGAGCGGTCCCACCAACTCTTCGCCCCAGTAGCCAAACTCGGACAGGACGACGAGGATCTTCTTGGGCATGGCGGTGCGGGAGGTTGGCCCGGGCGGCACGACGTCCACGATCGCGGGGCCAAAGCCGGGCGGTTGAAGCTGGGAAGCGACTGCGACGCCGGATGATCTTCAACAATCGCCGGCCCCGGTCAATGACCATGACGGCGCGGTGGTGGGTCGGTTTGCCGGAAGCGCGCGGCAACTATAGGTCGGGGTTTATCCCGTTGTAGGTCGGGGTTTATCCCCGACAAAAGGATTCCGACGGGCTCGGCGTCGGGCATTCCGCCGTCGCCCCGATCGTTTTCGCCCGGGGCTATGGCGGACAGGGAAGCCCGACCTACAAAAACTGAACCACGACCGACGGCGCGCAGTCCACGGATGAGGTCCAGCCGCGGCGGGAAGCACGCCGGGGAGCAAAACCGCAGAGGCCGCGGTTTTTTTGCCACCCAACGGCGGCCATGGTCACGAAATGCCCGCGGAGATTTTTCCACCGCCGATCACGCGGACATGCGCTGATGGTGGTAATCCAGGCTGAATCCGCACCCATCCGCGAAATCCGCGGTGAAAAAGGTTCTCCTCACGCCACCGGAGCCAGCGCCAGCCGAAGGCCGAGGCCGCCCCACCGGCCCTCCGCCGCGCCGCCTTCGCGGTAGGCGGAGCGGCAGAGTCGCGCCCCGTGGCACCAGCCGCCGCCGCGGCCGACACGGCCCGCGCCGGCCTCGGGCCCGCGATAATCGGTCACGCTGCCGCCGGGCAGCTGGTCCTGGTACCAGTCGAGGCACCATTCCCAGACGTTGCCGTGCATGTCATAAAACCCCCAGGCGTTCGGCCGTTTCTGCGCGACCGCGTGCG
>JBAIXJ010000898.1:0-4348 GCA_037916645.1 Opitutales bacterium
CGTTGCGCGGGATCAAGGCGGGTGAATCTATCCATGATGCGGATGAATGCCAAGTCCGCGGCGATTTGGCGACCCGATACCGCCATCCCCGGATCGGTCAAAGGGTCCGGCCGACCCCGGGCGATCCAAGGTGGGGCGACCGACGGGGATCGAACCCGCGACACCCAGATCCACAATCTGGTGCTCTAACCAACTGAGCTACGGTCGCCGTGGAGAGCCGGGGAAATTCTGTCCGGGAGCCGGTACTGTCAATCCCGATTCCCGGCGGAGCGGAGCCCGGGCGTGTTCTCGAATTGTAGGCCGCCCGCTCGCGGGCGCCGCCCGAAATCGGATATCGGCGCCCGCGAGCGGGCCGCGTACCTGTCGGCGGACGACGTGGTCGGGTTGGGGTATCCAGCCCGACCGCGCGCCACGGCTTGCTCCGTCCGCCCGCCGGCCTAGGCTGTGGCGATCGCATGCAACATATCCGGATTGTCACCTTCAACATTGCGCATGCGCGGGGGCTGTCTCCGTTCCCCGGAATCCACGGCCGGCGCCGCTTCGAGCGGAATCTCCAGAAGATCGCGCGCCTGTTCGAGGAACTGCACCCCGACCTCGTGGCGTTGCAGGAGATCGATGAGAATTGCCGCTGGAGCGGCAGCTTCGACCACCTCCACTACCTGCGCCTGTTCGCCGGCTTTCCGCACGCCGTGTTCGGGGTGAACAACCGCCGCCCGGGCGGCTACCAGCTCAACTACGGCAACGCCATCCTGTCGCGCCATCCGATCGCCGCCTGGGAGAACATCACGTTTGGCTCCCGCCGGCTGGGGGAGAAGGGTTTCCTGTTTGCCGAGATCGACGTCGGCGGCCGCCTCCTGCCCATCGTCAACCTCCACCTGCACTTCCGTTCGCGCGTGCACCGCTTCCGGCAGATCGAGCGGCTGATGGAGTACCTTAACGCCAAGCACGAGCACCGGCGGGGGCACTGGGTCATCCCGCCGATCCTGTGCGGCGACCTGAACAATCCCTCGCACCGCCTTGACGCGACGGCGTCGCTCTTCCGCTACCTGTCGCTGCACGGGCAGTATTCGCTGCATCCGGCGCGCGGGGTGCGCACCTACCCGTCGCCGTGGCCCCGCCGCGCGCTGGATTTCGTCTTCCTGCCGCCGGCGTGCCGAACCCCCCAATGCGAGGTCGTGCGCTGCTACTTGTCGGACCACCGGCCCGTGATGGTTGAGTTCACGCTGAAATTGACCGGGACCGGGTCTACTCGGGCGCCATTTCCCCACGCCGGGGCTCGAGCCTCCCCGGCCTCCGCCTGAGACCCGCAGCCTGCCGGCTGCTCTCCCAACCTGTCCCCGCCCCCGCGCCGCCGGCGGTGAAGGTCTTCGCGGATCCGGCTGCGCGGGTGGCCGCCACTTTTTGATGTCATTTGCGTCCGTTTGCGGCTAACTCTCGCGGCCTCCCATGGACCGGATCGCCGCGATGTTCGCCCGCACCCGCGCCCAGCACCGGGCCGCGTTTGTGGCCTACCTGTGCGCCGGGGATCCCGATTTCGACACCTCGCTCGCGGCCTGCCGCGCGGTGCTGGCGGGCGGCGTCGACCTCCTGGAACTGGGCGTGCCGTTTTCCGATCCGCTGGCCGACGGCCTGACGAACCAGCTGGCCGCCCAGCGCGCGCTGCAGGCGGGGATGACCTCGGACCGGGTTTTCGCGCTGGTGCGCGCGCTCCGCGGGGATCACCCGGACGTGCCGATCGTGTTCTACACCTACTACAACGTGGTCTTCGCCCGCGGGGTCGACGCCTATGTGCGGACCGCCAAGGCCGCCGGCGTCGACGCCCTGCTCACGCTCGACCTTCCGCCGGAGGAGGCGGACGAGCTGCAGGCCGCCTGCCGCGCCCATGACCTGGGCACCGTGTTCATCGTCGCGCCCACCACGCCGGACCGACGGCTCCCGAAGATCACGGCCGCGGCGACCCGCTTCATCTACTACGTTTCGCGCGAGGGTGTCACCGGCGCCCGCGACCAGGTGGCGGGGGGAATTCCCGAGGCCGTGGCGCGCATCCGGCGGCACACCGCGCTGCCCGTGGTCGTGGGCTTTGGCATTTCGCGGCGCGACCAGGTGCGGGAGGTGGCGCGCAGCGCCGACGGCGTCGTCGTGGGCAGCGCGCTGGTCAACTGCATCCAGGAGAACCTCGGCGCCCCTGACCGCATCGTGGTGCGCCTGCGGGCGGTTGCGGCCGATCTCGCCGCCGGCGTCGCCCGCGTCTGAGCCTCAGATCACGCGCGGCCGCGGCGCCTCGAGGGCGGCGATCGCGGCCATGATGCGCTCCGAGGCGCGCTGGTAGCGGTCCTTGCCGTCGGCCGGCCGGTCATAGTCCGCCGGAAACAGCGGCCGCCCGAAGATCACCGACACCGGCACGCCCAGGCGGAGCGGCCCCTTGCGCCCGAACGCCTCGAACGTGCCGGACACGCGGGTGGGCACCACCGGCACCCCCGTACGACAGGCCAGCAGCCCCACGCCCGCCTTGGGCCGCTGAAGTTCGCCGGTCTGCGTGCGCGTGCCCTCGGGAAACAGGATCAACGCCTGGCCTTCCTTCAGGATGTGCAGCACGCGCTTGAGGGCGCCGACGTCGGAGCCGGCGTCGCGGTCGACCGGGATCGTGCCCACGGAGTCCAGCCACCAGCTCACCGCCCCGCCGATCCACAGGGTCCGGCGGGCGAAGAACCGGAGCTGCCGGGGAACGTGGCAGCCCACGATCGGGGGATCGAGCATGCTCGCGTGATTGGCCGCCACGATGAAGCCGCCCGTGCGCGGGATGTTCTCGGTGCCGGCGACCTCCCCGTGGAAGCAGATGTCGTACACCGTTTCCGCCAGGACGTGGCAGAAGCCGTAGAGCGGAGCCATCCGCGCCGAGGCCAGGTGATGGTTCATCGGGCGGCAAGATGCGCGGCGATCGGCCCGGCCAGGCGGGCGACCACCTCGTCCACGGTGAGGCGCGTGCTGTCGATCGCCGTGGCGCCCGCCGGGCACGTGAGCGGGGACGTCTTCCGCGAGGAGTCGATGCGGTCGCGCTCCTGGATGGAATCCTGCTGGCCCTGGGCCTGCCTCCGGCGCGTCCGTTCGGCCGGGTCGGCCTGCAGAAAGAACCGGAAATCGGCGTCCGGGAAGATGACCGATCCGATGTCGCGGCCCTCCATCACCAAGCCGCGGAATCCGTGACGCCGGGCGACATCAGCCTGACCGCGCTGATACTCCAGCAGGGCGCGGCGCAGATCGGGCACCGCCGAGAAAAGCGACACGTTGTCATTCACCTCGCGGCTCCGGATCTCATCTCCGGCCGGCCGCCCGTCGATCTCGATCCCGGCCCGGCGCCCCGTGACGCGGGTGGTGAGCACCAGGTTCTGCAGCGTCGACCGCAGGGCGGGCAGGTTGGTGGGGCTCACGCCGCGGCGCAGCATCTCGGCGGTCAGGGCCCGGTAGAACGATCCGGTGTCGACATGGAGCAGGTTGAAGCGCTCGCTGAGCGCCTCGGCGGTGGTCGACTTGCCCGAGGCGGCGCCGCCGTCGATCGCGACAATGATGAAGTCCGCGGAAGCCGGAGAGGACATGGGAAACGGGGATCGATGGAGTCAAGACGCGCGCCGCGGCCGGTTCAAGCCGGCGCGCCGTGGGACTGCCGGCGCACGGTCTCAAGCACGCCGAAGAAGTCGGGGAACGTCTTTCCGCAGCAGGCCGGATTCCGGATGGAAAGCCAGGGCCGCCCGTCGCCGTGCCGGTCGCGGCAGCCGAGGATCGCGAAGCTCATGGCGAAGCGGTGGTCGTCATACGTCTCGACCGTGATCTGCGCCGGCAACGGCCGCGGCGTGATCGTGAGGGCGTCGTCCTCCTCGACAACCTCCTGGCCCAGCCGCCGCAGCTCGCGGGCGGCGCCCGCCACGCGGTCGGTTTCCTGCTTGCGGGTATGGGCGATGCCGGTGATGCGCGTGGGCCCGCCCAGGAGCGGCGCGATCGCCGCGAGGGTCAGGAAGGTGTCGGAGAAGTCCTGGAAGTCGCGGGCAACGCCGCGCGCCGGGGCGGCGCGGTCAAACGCGACCGCGATCCCTCCGTGGTCCGGCAGATCGCTGACGGCCGCGCCCGCCTGCTCGATGACCTCCAGGAAACGGGCGTCGCCCTGGAGCCCGCGGCCGGGCCGGACCGCACCGGGCAGAGCCACGCGGCCGCCGACGGCGAGCGGCAGCGCCAGAAAATAGCTGGCGGCGGTCGCGTCGGGCTCGATGGCGTATTCGGCGGGGTGCGCCGCGAACCGGGCGAGCATCTGCTCGGTCATCGCCACGAAGGGCCGCGAGACCGTGCCCCCCTTGAG
>JBAIXJ010000899.1:0-2664 GCA_037916645.1 Opitutales bacterium
CATGCCTCGGTGCTGCTCGTGCCGGAGTACAAGGACGTGACGCTGGTGGTCGAGCTCGAGGGTGAAACCGCCGAGGGCAAGGGGGTCAGCTACGAAAAATGGCTCCCGCGCGGCACGCTGCTCGGCACCGCCGGGTCGGCGCTCAAGGTCAAAGCCCAGCTGCAATCGTCGGATGGCAGCGCGACGAAGGTCCGGGCCCGGCATTTCACTTTTCAGCTCCACGAAACGTCGCACGAGCCCGGCATCTGCATGAATTTCCCGCTCCCGGCCGCGGCCGACGCGGATTTCAAGACGGCGGATTTGAAATTCACCCCGCCGGGAGCCAAGGACGCCGAACGTCAGGAAGTGGAGTTGCCACCCCTCGGCGATCGCCCGGGATACCCATCGGCCACCACCGAAATCGAGTGCCTTGACTACGGCGCATGGTCGGATCTCACCGTGACCTGCGCCCTCGAGGATGGGCGCACGATCACCGGCCATCTGAAGAACGATGCGTCGATGATCGTGATCCCACTGCCGAAACGCACCGCCGGTTCCCATATCGCCGACGCCTGGAAGGCCGACCACGGCATCGCGGCCGACACCCCGGACGACGACGACTCCGAGAAACTCCCGGCCGGCGGCAAGGCGCCCGGCGACGGCTTCACGCTCTACGAGGAGTACCGCGGCTTCGTGGAGAACGACGAATATATCGAGGGCGACCCGACCAAGATCGACTTCTTCGTCAACAACCACATCGGCGCGGACGCCGTGCCCGGCATCGAGCTGTTCGCCGACATCACCGGCGCCGCGGTCCATTTCCGCCTGAGCGACAGTGAATTCAACCCCGACCAGCGGGTGGTGAACGGCAACCACCGCGCGGGTGCCCACCGCGTCGACCAGCATGGCGTGGTGCTCTACACCGACCCGCGGCAGGACGGCGCCGAGGCGCACTTCAGCCAGGCTGGCGTGCGCGGTCGGCCGAAGATCTGCATTGGCATCGCCGTCCAGCCGCGTGGCGCCGCGACCTCTGTCACCACCAGCGAGAACGTGCCCGTCACTGACCTCGTGTTCGCCTACGACCGCGCGATCCTGCACGAGCTGCTGCACGCGGTCGGCGTCGAGCACCACGGCAAGGGCGACGGCATTGCGATGTTTAGCTTCGTGTTTGCCGACGATCCCCGCAACAAGACCGGCAAACCCTGCTTCTGGTTCGGTTCCAGCAGCGATCGTCATATCACCAAGGTCATCGACGAGTCCACCGGCCGCGATTATGCGGAGGAGCTAGCACCCGCCTTCGAGCAGTCGCGCGCCAGAACCCGCGAGCAGATATGGAACCAGTTGTTGGCGAACCAGAAGAAATTTCGCGATGCGCGGGAGAGCTATACTTGGGAGTTCACATTCGGCCAGGATGTCCTGATCGAACTCGACAACCTTTTCGGCCACACTCCCTGGTACGTGGGGGCGGAGCACGGCGAATCCTCCGGCGCGGAGGACTGCTGCATGCGCTACTATTTCGCTGACGCCTTCAGGAAAAAGGGCGCCGACAACACGTTCTATTTCATCACCGCCAAGCGCTCCGAACACATCGGCGTCGAGGTCTGCCGCTCTTCCGCCGGCACCGGCATCAATGCCGCTGGCCGCAAGCCGCAGCCGCGCTACGGCGACGCCCATGCCGGCTGCGGCGACTGCGCCGACTGGATCGTGTTCAACGACGCCGTTCCACCGGATCCCGAACCCTCCTGGGAATGAAACTCCGCCTCGACATGCTCGGGCTCGCCCTCGCCCTGTCGACCCTCGCGGTTCGGGCGGAGCCGCCGGCACCCGAACTGGTGCTGCGGATCAACGGCCGGTTCGCCCAAGCCGCCCCGCTACAGCTCTGGCGGGGCGAGCCGGTCATTGCCGAGGTCGTGCTGCGCAACCGGGGACCCGCCGGCGCCGCGCCGATGGTGCTCGCTCCGCCCGCCGGGGGCTGGGCGACCCGCGTGACGGTCACCGCACGCGACGGCTCGGGCGCAACTTCGGCCTGGCCCTTCACGGTCGCGGGCACGCCCTCACCCGGCGCGCTCGCGCTCCAGCCGCGCGCCGTGACGACCCTGCTCCTCCTCCTGGTTCCGGCTTCGTCGGCGACGATCACGCCCGGCCGCCAAAGCCTGGTCGTCCGGCTGGACCTGGCGGACGGCACCGGATGGCGCGGTGTGGCGGAGAGCGATCCCGTTACCGTGGAGGTCGTGGCGCCGCCGGCCGCGCCTTCCGGCGAAGCGCTGGGGCAACAGCAGTTGCTGCGCGTGCGCGCCGCCCTGCTCACGCACGACTTCGCGGCCGCCGAAGCCGCCGCGAACCTCCTGCTGGTCGCGGACTGGACGCGGCCCGAGGGATACGAGGCGCTCGCGCTCCTGCACGAGGCGCGCGGCGAACGCCAAGTGGCGCTCATCTATCTCGATGCCGCCATGGCGCGGGTTGCCGGAATTCCGGACGAGCCGCCCGCGCCGGGCGCGGCCGAACCGAAACCGAATCCCATTCCCTTCGAATACTACGACCTGCGCCGCCGGATCGAGGCGATGCCGGATGCCCCCTGATCACCTGCGCCGGATCTTCTTCTCAGCCACAAGAGGCACACGAGGCACAAGCCAGAATCTGGCGCCACCATTGTGTGCAGGCTTTCAGCCTTAGGCTGGTAGCAAG
>JBAIXJ010000900.1:0-1598 GCA_037916645.1 Opitutales bacterium
CCGCCCGCGGCGTGCATCCATTTGATCCGAGGGTCGGATTCCGGCGCCGGTTGTTGGGATGGGACGGCAGCGTCTTGTTCTGACGGGCTTGCCGGATCGCGGGGTGCCGGCGCGCTCCGGTCTTGCAGCTCCCGGAGCTTGTCGGCGTAGCGCTGCGCATCCTTGGTCCGGCCGAGGTTCTTCGCCACAAGAATGCGCAGTTCGTAGAACTCCGGCTCGTCGTCCTTGATGCCGATGGCCCGGCGCAGCAGCTTGTCCGCCTCGGGGTAGCGGCCGCGGTCCAGTTCGGCGCGGGCCAGCAGGCACAGGTAGTACGGATTCCTCTGGCGGTACCGCTCGACCTTCTTTTCCAGGGCGGCCGCCTCCTTGAGGCGCCCCGTCTGGGAGTAAAGGGTCGCCAGGTTGCCGAGCGTGGCGGGGTCCCGCGGATCCAGACGCATGGCCTCGTCGAGGCATTTCTGGGCCGGCTGGAACTCGCCGGCGAGGCGCAGCGCCGAGCCTTTGTTGGCCCAGACGAAGGCCGCCGTGGGGTCGGCCGCCAGCGCCCGGTCGAACCAGGGCTGGACCTCCTCCGCCGTGCCCTGCGCCAGCCGGAAGACGCCCACGTTGTTGTAGAAATGGGCGAACGCGCGGGCGTCGGACACGATCTGGGCGGACTCCACGGGAGCATGGCGTTCCGCGACCGGCAGCAGGTCGAGCTCGTAGCGGACCGAGCTGGCCCAGATGGCGACATTCAGGTGCCGGATCTCCGTGATGAGTTTCCCGAAGCGATCCCATCGCGGGTAGGTGCTGACCTCGCAGAACTTCGCCTTGAGCCGGTAGGTGCGGGCCACGGCCACCGCGAGGAACGAAAAGGAGAGGCAGTTGCCCTGGCGCCGGTGAAAGGTGTCCCGGGCCGGGTAATTTGCGTTCGTCACGTAGGTCAGGTGCAGGCCCTGATCGCCCAGGAGCGCGATGATCACCTGGTTCAGCCGCGTGTTCTCGGTCGCATCGGCGTCGATGCGCGCGGCAAAAAACGCGCGCATCTCGTCGTCCAGCGCCAGCAGTTCGCGGTCGTCGGCGGGGAACGCAATCGGCGCGGCGGAGGCGGCCGGAACGCCATCGGGCGCCCGGGCGCCGGCGGTGTCGGCTCGTGCGGCCTCCGCCCGGCCCGCGGAAGCGGTCAGCAGGACGGCGGCGCAAGCCAGCGCGACGCGCCCGGCGCTCGCGGCGGCACGCGCCTTCGCACTCGCAATCCGGCGAAACGTTGGGCTCATGGTCACACCATCCCGGGCACCAGGGAGAATATCCTGCGCCGTGCCCCGACGCCAGCCTGATGGCGGCGCCGTGTGGCCGGCCGGCAGACGTCGCTGCGGATCTGCGTCGGCGCCGATACCGCCGACGGTCGGCTGGCCGGTTCCGATTTGTGCGGCCGATTCGCCATCGGGTTGAACCTTGCTCACTTTGGTTTGTCGGAAATCGCGTCCTCGTTTCGGCCGTTCCGTTCCGGAAATGAAAATCCTGAAGATCCTCGTGTTCATCGTCGCCGGCGTCGTGCTGGTGGCGCTGGCGCTCCTCGGGGTGGCCATGATTCCGGCGGTGCAGACTGCGGTGGCCCG
>JBAIXJ010000901.1:0-4656 GCA_037916645.1 Opitutales bacterium
TCACCGCCGCGCTGACCCTCGCCCTCGGGATCGGCCTGAACATCTCGATGTTCAGCCTCATGAACCTCCTGCTGCTGCAGCCGTTGCCGTATCCCGACAAGGACCATCTCGTCCGCATCTACCGGACCACGCCCCAGTCGCAGACCGCCGACCACACCGCGCCGGATCTTCTCGAGGTCGCCCACGACGCCCAGGGCTTCGCCGAGGTCGCCGGCTACCGCTTCTGGGGCTTCACCCTCGCGCAGTCCGACCGGCCGCCCGTGAATCTCAATGCGCTCCGTGTTTCCGCGAGCTTCTTCCCCACCCTCGGCCTCCAGCCGGAACTCGGCCGCTTCTTCACCGCCGACGAGGACCGCCCGGGCAACCACGTCATCATCCTGAGCCACGCGACCTGGCAGGCGCAGTTCGGGGGCGACCCGTCGGTCATCGGGCGGACGGTGCGGATTGACGGCGAACCGACCACCATCGTCGGGGTCATGCCCGCGGCGTTCTACTCCCTCTTCCTCTGGGGGCCGGGCGACGCGTTCCGCCCGCTCGCCCTGACGGACGAGGAGAAACTGAACCGCACCGATGCCGGCCTCGGCATCGTGGCGCGCTATCACTCCGACCTCACGCTGCCACAGCTCAACGCCCGCCTGGCGGCGGTGGCCGAGCGCCTCGCGCAGATCCACCCGCCGAGCCAGAGCCGCGATGGCCTTCGCGCCGTCACCCTGCAGTCCACCGCCAACAACGCGGGCACCACCGGCATCGTCTGGCTGCTCCTCGGCCTCGCCAGCTCGGTGCTGCTGATCGCCTGCGCCAATCTCGCGAACCTGCAGCTCGCCCGGGCCGTGGCCCGCTCGCAGGAGTTCGCGATCCGCGCCGCCCTCGGCGCCTCGCGCCGCCGGCTGCTCCGGCCGCTGCTGTGCGAAAGCCTGCTCCTCGCGCTCGCCGGCGGCGTCCTCGGCGTGCTCGTCGCAGCCTGGTCGAACGCGTGGATCTCCAGCCGCCTCTCGGCCAACGGCGTCGTGACCTTCCACCTGGAGATCGACTGGCGGGTGCTGGCGTTCGCCCTCGGCGTGTCCACCGCCACAGGCGTCGTCTTCGGCATCATCCCCGCCTGGGTCATGTCCCGCGTCCGGGTGAACGACGCCCTGAAGAACGCCGCGCGCGGCAACACCGGCGACCGGGCCCAGCACCGTTTTCGCCACGGCCTGATCGTCGCCCAGTTCGCGCTCGCGCTCGTGCTGCTGGCCGGCGCCGGGCTCTTCATCCGCGGTCTCGACCGCCTGCTGGCCGAGGACGCCGGCTGGGACCGCCATGCGTTGCTGCAGGGCGTCATCAACCCGCCGCAGGCGCGCTACACCACGCCGCAGCAGACCTACGCGTTCTACACCCGCCTCGAGGAACGCCTGCGCGCGCTGCCCGGCGTCGAGAACGTCGCCATTGGCTGGACCCTCCCGCTCTTCCAATTCCTCACCAGCCGCAGCTACGTGGTCGAAGGGCAGCCCCCGCCGCCCGCCGGACATGAGCCCGTCGCCTTCGTCAACGGCGTCACGCCCTCCTACCTGCCAACCCTGAAGATCCGCCTGCTCGCCGGCCGCAACTTCACCGACGCCGACCAGCTCACCTCCCGGCCGGTGGTGATCATCAACGAATCGATGGCGCGGGCCCTGTTCCCGCACGAAAGCCCGCTCGGCCGCCGGATCGGCGGCCTCGACCCGGCCAACCGCGGCTGGGCCGAAATCGTCGGGGTCGTGCCTGACCTGCGCCTGGCCCTCAACCTCGTGACGCCCACCACGCAGTTTCTCGTCCTGCGGCCGCTGGCGCAGGAGACATGGAACTACGTCGGCATCGCGCTGCGGGCGCCGGCGGCGGCCACGCTGGCCGAGCCAATGCGCCGGGCCATCGCCGAGCTGGATCCCAACCTTCCCGTCCAGCAGGTCCAGACGGTGGATGAGATAATCGGACGGCAGTCGGGCTTCGGCATGATCAATACGATCCTGATTGGGTTCGCGCTGCTCGGTCTGTTCCTCGCCGCCCTCGGCCTCTACGGCGTCATCGCCCGCCTCGTCGTGCAGCGCACGCCGGAGATCGGCGTCCGCGTCGCCCTCGGCGCCCAGTCCTGGGATGTCGTCTGGCTCATTCTCCGCACCGGGCTGCGGCTCACCCTGGTCGGCACGGTGCTCGGGCTGCTGGGCGCGGCCGGTCTCATGCGGGTGATCGCCGGCATCCTGCCGGTGCTGCCGGTCCGCGATCCGGTGGCGCTCGGCGCCGTCACGCTGCTGCTCCTCGCCGTCGCCCTCGTCGCCTGCTGGCTGCCGGCCCGGGCAGCTGCCCGCGTCGATCCGTTGGCGGCGCTGCGGTCGGAGTGACCCCGCAATTGCGAACATCGAGGAGTGAGGAGCGAGCATCCGGGATCCCGATCTTCAACCGTCCGACGCGCCGCGAATTCCCAATCGTTCTTCCTCCATCCTGCTCACTACCCGCTGCCCGCTACTCGCCACTTTCTCCATGATCGCGGATCTGAAATTGGCTCTCCGCCAACTCGCGAAAACGCCCGCCTTCACCGCCATCGCCGTCGCCACGCTCGCCCTCTGCATCGGGGCCAACAGCGCCATCTTCAGTGTCGTGCACGCGGTCCTGCTCCAGCCCTACCCGTGGCCGGATTCGGACCGCCTGGTCTACGTCCACAACGCCTACCCGCTGATGGGGCTGCCCGACGCCGGGGTCTCCATCCCCGACTATCTCGACCGTCGCGCCGGGGTCAGGGGCTTCGCGGACGCCGCGATCTATCATGGGCAGAGCTTCAACCTCACCGGGGACAGTCAGCCCGAACGCCTGACGGGCCTGGAAGTCTCGCCCTCGCTCTTTTCCACGCTGGCGGCCGCGCCGGCCCTCGGCCGTGGCTTCACCGAGGCGGACGCTCGCGTTGGGGCGCCCGCCTCGGTGATCTTGAGCTATCCGCTCTGGCAGAGCCATTTTGGCGCCAACCCGGCCATCGTCGGGCAGACGATCCGCCTCAACGACGCCCCGGTGACCGTGATCGGCGTGATGCCGGCGGGTTTCTACTTCCCGAGCCCGCGCGTCCAGCTCTGGGCGCCGTTCGTGTTCACCGACGCCCAGCGCTCCGACCAGGAGCGCGGCCATGAGTATTCCACGATGATCGCGCGGCTCAAGCCGGGCGTGACGCTGGCGGCGGTGCAGCGCGACATGGACCTGATCCAAGCCCGCAATGCCGCAAGGCTTCCTCAGGCGCGGGAATTCTGGAAGACCAGCGGCTTCGGCGGCCGGGTGATCGGTTTCCTGGAGCAGAACGTGGCCCAGATCCGCGCCATGCTCTGGCTGGTGCAGGCCGGGGTGGCCGCGGCCCTCCTGATCGGGTGCGCCAACGTGGCCAGCCTGCTGCTCGCCCGCGCCGTCGGCCGCGAGCGCGAACTGGCCATCCGGGCCGCCCTTGGCGCCGGCCGGGGCCGGCTCGTGCGCCTGTTGCTGGTGGAGACCGTGACGCTTTTCACCGCGGGCGGGCTCCTCGGCCTGCTCGTCGCCAACTGGGGCATCGCCGCGTTCGAGGGCCTCGGCCTCTCCGCCCTGCCGCGGGCCTTCGGCGTGAGTCTCGATCCCATCGTCGTCGCCTTCACCCTGCTGTGCGCCCTCGGCACCGGGCTGGCGTTCGGCGCCCTGCCCGCCTGGTCCGCCACGGGCGGCGATGCCGCGGCCGCGCTCAAGGAGGCCGGCACCCGGGCCACCGGCGGGCGCCGCACCCAGCGCCTGCGGGGCGGGCTGGTCATCGCCGAGATCGCCCTCGCCGTCATGCTCCTGGCAACGGCCGGCCTGCTCGTCCGCAGCTTCCAGCGTCTCGAGGAGGTGAACCCGGGCTTCACGGCCGGCGGCGTCCTCACCGCCCAGCTCGACCTGCCGGACGCGAAATACGACCAGCCGGCGAAACTCGCCGCCCTGCACGATGCCGTGCTCGCCCGGCTGCTCGCCCAGCCCGGGGTTCGTGCCGCCGGCATCACCAGCAACCTGCCCTTCACCGGCAACAACAGCCAGCGATCGTACACCTCGCCGGACATCAATCTGCCGGCGGGCGCGCCCGAGCCGCACGCCCAGGTCCGCTCGGTCGACCCCGGCTATCTGCACGGGCTGGGCCTGACGCTGCTGCGCGGGCGCTGGTTCTCCGACACCGACACGGCGCAGGCGCCGCACGTGGTCGTCATCGACCAGGTGCTCGCGGATCGCTATTGGCCGGGCCGGAATCCCCTCGGCCGGCACATCAACCGGAACGACCCCTCGGAACCGCCGGATTTGTGGGAGATCGTCGGCGTGGTCGCGCCGGTGAAATTCCAGAGCCTCGAGGAGAACGTGTCGAAGGAGACCATCTATTTCCCGTATGCGCAGGCGCCCGGCGCCAGCTTCATGCTCGTGCTGCGCACCGACGGCGATCCCGCCGCGCTGGCGGGCGCCGTGCGCGCCGCGGTGCGCGAGGCCGACCCGGAGCTGCCGGTGTTTGACGTCAAGACCATGACCCAGCGGATGGCGGACGTCGCCCAGCCGCGCCGCGCGCCGACGATCCTGCTTTCGCTCTTCAGCAGCGTGGCGCTTCTGCTCGCGGCGCTCGGCGTTTACGGCGTCCTGGCGTTCTTCGTCACCCAGCGCCTCCCCGAGTTCGGCGTC
>JBAIXJ010000902.1:0-5003 GCA_037916645.1 Opitutales bacterium
GCGGCATCTTGAAATCGGTCATCGTGAAATCGCCAATCTGTCATCGCGGCGGCAGATGACTGATTCCCGATGACCGATTAGCAGGTTTCACGATCTCCGCTCCGCCTCCTCCGTGCCCTCCGCGGCCTCATGTGAAGGAAGATCCGCGCCATCCGTGTGATCCGCGGTGGAAGGCAGATCCGCCTCCGGCGGCATCGTGAAATCGGTCATCGTGAAATCGCTAATCTGTCATCGCGGTGGCAGATGACCGATTCCCGATGATCGATTAGCCGATTTCACGATCTCCGCGTCCTTCTCCGTGCCCTCGGTTGCCTCCTGTGAAGAAAAGGATCCGTGCCCATCAGCGCTATCCGTGGTGAAAGGCAGATCCGCCTCCGGCGGCATCTTGAAATCGGCCATCGTGAAATCGGTAATCTGTCATTAGGAGGTGAGATGACAGATTTTCGATTCCTGATGGCCGATTTCACGATCTCCGCCGCCTCCTCGGTTTCCTCCGCGGCCTCCTGTGAAAAAAGATCCGCGCTATCCGTGTGATCCGCGGTGTAAGGCAGATCCGCCTCCGGCGGCATCTTGAAATCGGTCATCGTGAAATCGCTAATCTGTCATCGGGACGGCAGATGCCCGATTTCACGATTTCCGCTGCCCCGCATCAGCCCAGCTCGTGCCGCAGGCGGTACTCGCGGGGCGAGCAGCCGCAGCCGCGGCGGAAGGCCTCGTTGAAGCGGCTGATCGAGTTGAAGCCCGAGCTGAAGGCGACGTCGACGACCTTCAGGTCCGTCGTCGCGAGGAGCCGCTGCGCGTGCGAGATCCGGTGGTGGAGCAGGTAGTCGACGAGCGTCGTGCCGAAGGTTTTCTTGAAGAGGCCCATCGCGTAGTTGGGATGCAGGTCCACGGCGCGACCGATCTCGTCAACCGTGAGCGGCTCGGTGTAGCGCTGCGCGATCAGGCAGGCCATCTGCTCGACCTTGTTCAGCCCGCCGGTCTGGAGCGACAGGTGGCGGTGGTGCGCCTCGCCGGTCTGCGCCGCCGGCGGGGGCAGGACGGCGGACAGCCGCAGCAGGCGCGCCTGCATCTCCAGCAGCACGACGTTTTTCGTGGCTCCGTTGGGCTTCTGCAGGTCGCGCTCCCATTGGCTGAACAGGTCGCGGTCCAGCCGGCCGCGCCCGGGCGGCGGCTCGCATTGGATCTCGCCGCGCAGCATCGGCTGCACGAAATCCTCCGGCAGCCGCCACTGGAGGAACCAGGCGAACGGAATCGTGACGACGAAATATTTCGTCTCCGGCCCGAACTCCAGGATCTGGTGCGGGATCGCCGCCCAGAACGCGCTCAGCCGGCCGGTCTCGATCCGCACCTTGCGGCCCGCCAGCAGATAGGTCAGCCACCCGGTCTCCAGCAGGTTGAGCTCCACCTCATTGTGGTGGTCCGGCCGGGTCATCGGGGTCGGCTGCCAGTGCACGCACGTGAACCCGTACGGCGCGAAGTCCGGCCGGTTGGGGTCAAAGGAGATCATGGGCTTAGGATACCGGCAGAAGCTCGGCGATTTATCGGAAGAGTTGGGCGAAAAGTCAGCCTATAATTCGTCCGTCACCGTCAATCCGCGCACTTTTCCTGGCCCCCCGGGCGCCACTGGCCCCGCCCTTGTCCCATGAAACCGGCTTTCCCCTCCCTCGGCGTCATCTTCGGCAACCGCGACTTCTTCCCCGACCAGCTGGTGGCCGAGGCCCGGCGGGAGGTGGCGGACTTTCTCCAGGGCGCCGGCGTCGACGCGGTCATGCTGCCGGCCGACGCGACGAAGCTCGGCGGGGTGGAGACCCACGCCGAGGCCCGCCAGTGCGCCGCCCTGTTCCGCCAGCACCGCGACCAGATCGGCGGGGTGCTGGTCGTGCTCCCCAATTTCGGCGACGAACGCGGCGTCGCCGACACCCTCAAGCTGGCGGCGCTCGATGTCCCGGTGCTGGTGCAGGCCTACCCGGACGACCTCGACCGGCTGGACGTCGTCCGCCGCCGCGACGCGTTCTGCGGCAAGATTTCCGTCTGCAATAACCTCCGGCAGGCCGGCATCCCCTTTTCCCTCACGCGGCGCCATGTCGTCCGCCCGTCGGATCCGGTCTTCCGGGCCGACCTCGAGCAGTTTCTGGCCGTCTGCCGGGTCGTGCGCGGCGTGCGCCGGGCCCGGCTGGGGGCGGTCGGAGCCCGGCCGGGCGCGTTCAACACCGTGCGCTACAGCGAGAAAATCCTCGAGCGCCACGG
The DNA here is from genome assembly GCA_037916645.1 of Opitutales bacterium. Taxonomy (GTDB): domain Bacteria; phylum Verrucomicrobiota; class Verrucomicrobiia; order Opitutales; family Opitutaceae; genus Fen-1467. Next base: position 2,251 of record JBAIXJ010000902.1, read on the forward strand.
CATCAGTGTGGTCACGGTGGACTTGTCCGAGATCCTCGGCGCGGCCGGCAAGCTGGGCGAGGGCGACCGGCGCCTGACTGCCAAGGTCGACGAAATCAAGGCGTACGCGCCGACCCAGGGCGTCCCGCCGGCCAAGCTCGTGCAGATGGCGCGCCTGGGCGTCGTGCTCGACGACTTCGTCGCCCGGCACGGGCTCGACGCCACGGCCATCCAGTGCTGGACCTCCCTGCAGCAGAATCACGGCTGCAACGTCTGCACCAGCATGAGCATGATGAGCGAGAATCTGCTGCCGAGCGCCTGCGAGGTCGACGTCACCGGCGTGCTCACGATGTACGCGATGCAGCTCGCCTCCGGCACCCCGAGCGCCCTGGTCGACTGGAACAACAACTACGGCGCCGAGGACGACAAATGCGTCCTGTTCCATTGCGGCAACTGGGCGAAATCGTTCCTGCCCGACATCAAGGTCGCGACCGCACCGATCATCGGCACGAGCGTGGGCGAGGAGAACACGTTCGGCGCGCTCGACGGCCGCACGCCGCGCGGGCCGCTGACCTACGGCCGGATCACGACCGATGACAGCCGCGGAGTCATCCGCACATACGTCGGCGAAGGCGAATTGACCGATGACGAGCTGCGCACCTTTGGCACCCGGGCGGTGGCCCGGGTGCCGCGCCTCCAAAAGCTGCTGCGCTACGTCTGTCAGGAAGGCTTCGAGCACCACGTCGTCATGAACGGCTCGCGCACCGCCGGCGTGCTGGCCGAGGCGTTCGGGCGCTACCTTGGTTGGGAAGTCTACCACCACAACGCGCCGGAGGACTGAGGGGACTAGGGGACCAAGAGACCAAGGGACCACGAGACCGCGCGCCGCCGGCTGCAGCGGATGGCCCGTGGGCGTGAGCGGGCCCGCATTTCCCCGTCCCCTTATTCTCCTATCCTCTCATTCTCCCATTTATCTCTCGCAGCCCCATGCCCTCCGACCGCGAGCTCGCCCTGAAGTCGCTCCACTACCGGCGCCGGATTCTCGAGGTCATCAAGCACGCCGGCGGCGGGCACACCGGGGGCAGCCTGTCGTGCGTGGACATCCTCAACGTCCTCTACAACCGCGTCCTGCGGGTGTCGCCCGCGACCGCCGCGGATCCCGGGCGGGATCGCTACATCCAAAGCAAGGGCCACTCGGTCGAGGCGCTGTACGTGGTGCTCGCCGACCGCGGCTTTTTCCCTGACGCGGAGCTGGCGACGCTCGGCAAGTATCAGTCCCGGCTGATCGGCCACCCCACGCGCCACGTGCCGGGCATCGAGCAGAACACCGGGGCGCTCGGCCACGGCCTCGCCGTCGCGGTCGGGCTGGCCATCGCGGGGAAGAAGGACCGCGCCACGTACCGGGTGTTCACGCTGCTGGGCGACGGCGAAATGGCCGAAGGTTCCGTGTGGGAGGCGGCGATGGCCGCGGGGCACTACCGCCTGGACAACCTGAATGCGATCGTCGACCAGAACTCCCTGCAGATCACGGGCCGCACGCGCGACGTGCTCAACAGCGAACCGCTCGAGGCGAAATTCGGGGCCTTCGGCTGGGTCGTCCGTACGGTCAACGGCCATGACCTCAAGGCCCTCAGCGCGACGCTGGCGGCGCCGCCGGTCAACAACCGTCCGGTGGCCATCATCGCGAAGACGATCAAGGGCAAGGGGGTCAGCTTCATGGAGGACAATCCCAAGTGGCACCACGCCGTTCCCAACGACGAGGAATATGCCCGGGCCATGCAGGAGTTGGACGCAGCGGTGGCGGACCTTGAGAGGAGGCCGGCATGAGCGCGCCCGCGCCGGCGATGTACAGCGAGGCGGCGGGGCGCACCGCCGCCCGCCTGGGGCTGAAGCTCGGACGCCCGAACCTCGAGGCTTTTGCGGATACGGTGCTGGGGCTGGCGCGGGCGGACCGCAACGTCCTCGTGGTGACCGGCGATTCGCGCGGGTCGGGAAAGCTGGGCCCTTTCGGGCGGGAGTTGCCCGACCAGATCGTCGAGGTCGGCATCGCGGAGCAGAATCTCGTCGGGATCGCCGCGGGCTTGGCAGCGGCAGGCAAGACGGTCTTCGCGGTGTCGCCCGCGTGTTTTCTCACGGCCCGCGCCCTCGAGCAGATCAAGAACGACGTGGCGTACTCGGACCAGCCGGTGATCCTGGTCGGAATCAGCGCGGGGGTCAGCTACGGCGCGCTCGGCTCGACGCACCATTCGCTGCACGATTACGCGGCGCTGCGGGCGATTCCCAATCTCGCGGTGATGGCTCCGGCGGACAACGGCGAGGCCGTGGCCGCGGTGAAGGCTGCCGCCGCAGGGCGCCGGCCGATCTACCTGCGCTTCGGCAAGGCCCCGCTCTACGATCTGCCCGCGGCCGGGGGATTCGTCCCCGGCCGGGCGCGCGAGGTGCGCCCGGGTCGTGACGCCGCCTTTCTCGCCACGGGCGAAACCGTGATTCACGCCGTGCTGGCCGCGGCTGAGCTCGAGGCCCGCGACGGGCTGCGCTGCCGCGTGCTGAGCCTGCCGACGATCAAGCCGCTCGACGGCGCGGCTGTCTTGGCGGCCGGCCGGGAATGTCGCGCGTTGATCACGGTCGAGGAGCATTCGGTCTGCGGCGGCCTGGGGGAGGCGTGCGCGGCCCTGCTGGCCCAGGCCGGCCTCGCGACCCGCTTCCGGATCGTCGGCCTGCCCGACGAGCCGACGGTGACCGGCAGCCAGGCGGACATCTTCCGCCATTACGGC
>JBAIXJ010000903.1:0-4021 GCA_037916645.1 Opitutales bacterium
TTCACCGTCAACGGCACCAGCCTGCAGGTCACGGTCAAGATCCTGGCGACGGTCACGCTCAGCGACCTGAGCCAGGCGTACGACGGCACGCCGAAGAGCGTGACGGTCACGACTGATCCGGCGGGCCTCAACGTGGTGGTGACCTACAACGGCGACACGACGGCGCCGACGCTGCCCGGCACCTATGCCGTGGTGGCGACGATCGTCGACCCGATCTACACGGGCTCGGCGAGCGCCAACTTCGTGATCACGATCACGTCGCTCACGAACCACGCCCCGACCCTGAGCGGCGACATCGACGGCTCGGCCCAGATGCTGACGGGCGAGAACGCCGCGCTCAACGGCGCGATGGTCTCGGGCGACTTCCTCGTGCCGGGCACGCCGACCGTCACCGTCAGCAACCAGGCGACGTACGGGAGCACGCTGGACGGCACGGGGAGCACCTCGCCCACGGGCTACACCGTCTCGATCAACGGCAAGTCGATCCTGCGCCACGTCATCCGGCGCATCGATCCGATCGCGCTGCCGGCGGTGCAGGCGCCGCCGCCGCCGACCGGCACGGTCGACGTCACGCTGAGCGCGGGGCAGACGATCAGCGACTTCTCGACGCTGCGGAACCTCACCCTCAACTCGAATGTGGGCCAGATCGCGGTGCCGCCCGGCACCTACGGGACGTTCACCGCCGGCAGCGGCAGCGGCTTCACCCTTGGCGTCGCCGGCGCGACCACGCCGGCGGTCTACAACCTGCAGGGCCTCACCCTCAACAAGGGCGCGAGCGTGCAGATCGTGGGACCGGTGATCCTGACGGTGGCCAACGGCGTGACGCTCAACAGCGCCACGATGGGCACCAACACGCACCTCGACTGGCTCGCGCTGCAGATCGCGGGCGGCGGGGTGACGCTGAACAGCGGCTCGGTGCTCTGCGGCATCGTGGCGGCCCCGACCAGCACCGCGCTGATCAACAGCGGCGCGATCTACGGCCGGGTGAGCGCCGACAGCCTGACGATCTACAGCAACGGCGTGCTCAGCGAGACCTTCCCGTAAGGGGAGGGCTCCAGCACCCCGCGCGGCGCCGGTCCTTGATCGGCGCCGCGCCGGGCCCGGGGGCACCCCCGGCGGCCCCAGGGTCGGGGCCGTCGCGCCGCGGGGGCGAAGATTCGGAGGTTGGCAACGCGCCGGCGCCCGTCCTACGGTGACGGCATCACCGGCGCCTTAAGTGGCCGCCCTGCCGGGCGCGCCTGGGCTTGGCGCCGGTGCGTCCCAGCTTCTGCTCCCATGAACCTGCCCCCGCTCTCCCGGGTCTCGCTTGCTGCGTTCGCGCTGGCCGCCGTGTGGCTGCCGGCGACTCCGCTCCTCCGCGCGCAGCCGATGATCGAGATTCCTTACCAGAAATTCGTCCTGCCCAACGGGCTGACGCTGATCGTCCACGAGGACCACAAGGCGCCGATTGTCGCCGTCAACGTCTGGTACCACGTCGGCTCGAAGAACGAAAAGCCGGGCAAGACCGGCTTCGCCCACCTGTTCGAGCACCTGATGTTCAACGGCAGCGAGCATTTCAACGACGACTATTTCAAGGTGCTGGAGAAGATCGGCGCCACCGACCTCAACGGCACCACCAACGAGGATCGGACGAACTATTTCCAGAACGTGCCGGTGAGCGCGCTCGACACGGTCCTGTGGATGGAGTCGGACCGCATGGGGCACCTGCTCGGCGCGATCACCCAGGCCAAGCTCGACGAGCAGCGCGGCGTCGTGCAGAACGAGAAGCGCCAGGGCGAGAACGAGCCGTACGGGCGGGTGTGGGACCTGCTGCAGGCCGCCGTCTACCCGAAGGGCCACCCGTATTCGTGGACGGTCATCGGCTCGATGGAGGACCTCAACGCGGCGACGCTCGACGACGCCAAGGAGTGGTTCAGGACCTACTACGGGCCGTCGAACGCCACGCTGGTCGTGGCGGGCGACGTCACGGCGGCGGACGTGAAGGCGCGGGTCGAGAAGTTCTTCGGCGACATCCCGCCGGGGCCGCCGATCGCGAAGCACGAGGCGTGGGTCGCCGCGCGCACCGGCACGCAGCGGCAGGTGCTGGAGGACCGCGTGCCCCAGGCGCGGCTCTACCTGGTCTGGAACACGCCGCAATGGGGCACGACCGCGGACGACGAACTGGCGCTGCTGGCCGACGTGCTCGCGGTGGGCAAGAACTCGCGCCTCTACAAACGGCTGGTGTATGACGACCAGATCGCGACCGATGTCGCGGCGTTCCAGGGCTCGTCGGAGATCGGCAGTACTTTCATCGTCATCGCGACCGCCAAGCCGGGCGGCGACCTGGCCGCGGTCGAGCGGGCGGTCAACGAGGAGCTGGCCCGCCTGCTGCGCGACGGGATCAAGAGCGACGAGCTCGAGCGGGTGCGGACCCAGAAGCTCGCGTGGGTCGTGCGGGGCGCCGAGCGCATCGGCGGTTTCGGCGGCAAATCGGATCTCCTGGCGCGGAGCCAGGTCTTCGGCGGCCGGCCCGATTTCTACCGCGACCGGCTGGAACACCTGCAGAAGGCGTCGGCCGCGGAGGTCGCCGCCACCGCCCGCCGCTGGCTCGCCGACGGCGTCTACGTCCTCGAAGTCCACCCGTTCCCCCAGCTCGCGGCCGCGGCCGCCGGCGCGGACCGGAAGGTGCGACCCGACCCGGGCTCGCCCGCCGCGGGACGCCTGCCGCCGTTCCAGACGGTCGCGCTGCCGTCGGGCCTGAAGCTCATTGTCGCCGAGCGCCACGAGGTGCCGCTCGTCCGCGTCCAGCTGCTCGTCGACGCCGGCTTCGCCTCGGATTCGCTGGGCGTGCCGGGACTCGCCAAGCTCGCGGCCTCGATGCTGGACGAGGGTACGGCGACCCGCAACGCCCTCCAGATCAGCGACGAGCTGATGGGGCTCGGGGCGCAGTTGAACGCCGGGTCGGACCTCGACACGACCTTCGTCACGCTGTCGGCCCTGAAGGCCAACCTCGAGCCGTCGCTCGCGCTGTTTGGCGACGTGATTCTGAACCCGTCGTTCCCGGCGGGCGAGCTGGAGCGGCTGCGCCTGCAGCAGCTCGCCGCGATCGACCAGGAATCGGTCGAGCCGTTTGCCATGGCGCTGCGGGTCCTGCCGAAGCTCGTCTACGGCGCCGGCCACGCCTACGCGATGCCGCTCACCGGTTCCGGCACCAAAGCCTCGGTCGCGGGGATCACCCGGGAGCAGATCGCCCGGTGGCACGCCGCCTGGTTCAAGCCGGGCAACGCCACCCTGATCGTGGTCGGCGACACCACGCTGGCGGAGATCCGCCCCAAGCTCGAGCGGCTGTTCGCCGCCTGGACGGGTGGAGAGGCGCCGAAGAAGAACATCGGCACCGTCGCGGCGCCCGTGCCGGACGCCGTTTACGTGCTGGACCGTCCCGGGGCGCTGCAGTCGACGATCTTCGCCGGGCACGTCACGCCGCCGCGCGCCAATCCCCAGGAGATCGCGCAGCAGGTGCTGAACCAGGTGCTGGGCGGACAATTCACCTCGCGCGTCAACCTGAACCTGCGCGAGGACAAGCACTGGTCCTATGGCGCAGGGACGTTCTTCGTCGATGCCCGGGGCCAGCGCCCCTTCATCGCCTACGCCCCGGTCCAATCCGACAAGACCAAGGAGGCCGTGCAGGAGATTCTGAAGGAGATGAAGGGAATCCGCGGCGAGAAGCCGGTCACGGACGAGGAGCTGCAGGCGGCCAAAAACAGCCTCGTGCTCACGCTCGCGGGCCAGTGGGAGACGGCGGGCGCGGTGGGCTACTCCCTCGGCGAGATCACCCGCTTCGGCTTCCCGGACGACTATTTTGCCGCCTTTCCGACCAGGGTGAAGGCGACGACGCTGGCGGACGTCGCCGCCGCGGCGAACGTCATCCAGCCCGACCGCCTCGTGTGGGTGATCGCGGGCGACCGCGCGAAGATCGAGCCCGGCCTGCGCGAGCTGAACCTCGGCCCGGTCAAGGCGATCGACACCAACGGCGATCCCGTCG
>JBAIXJ010000904.1:0-2991 GCA_037916645.1 Opitutales bacterium
ACCGCAGGGGCAGGGGCCCGGTCCGATCTACAGTCGGAGTCTTAAGCTCTCTGGCAGCCCGTCGGTTTACCGGGCCTCTGTCCCATTGGGAACGCACCCCCTCAGACCGCAAATCAAGCTACAAGGCAGCCCGCTCGCGGGCGCGACGCGACATCGAACTTTGGCGCCAGCGCCTGTCGGCCGAAGCCTTGGCGAAGGCTGAAGCTGGCGGCAGCGCAAAAGGCGGCCTGCGTCGGCGAAAGGGCCGCCGCCTTTCGTCACAGAAACGCCATCCCCAGCAGGCCCAGAATCAGCAATGCGGCCAGCACGGTCAGGACTTGTCGCTCTTGCGTGGTCAATCGCAGTGGCATGGGTCAGGTCAGAGTCCAAAGGGGCGCAGCCGCGCGAAAATCTCGCCGAGCAGGGGCTCGGCCGCAATCCGGTTCCACGGCTGGTTGCTCGAGATCCGGATGAACATCTGATCCCCGTTCTTGCGGAAGCCGTACCGCCACGCGATGGACAGCAGCTCGCGGGGCGAGCGGGGATCGCGCTGGGCGATCGGCGTGCCATCGTAGAGGTGCCAGTACCAGACGTGCTGGGGAAAGCCGTCGCTCGTGAAGAGCCGGTGCTCCGCCGGCGCGAGCGTGCGGCCGCCGACGACCAGCGCGACCGTGGCGGCGGCGCCCGGGACCGCCTGCCAGCCGGCGCCGGGCCAGCAGGCATCCGGCGTGTGGACGGCGACGTTGCTCACCGACGTCTGGCCCGGATACCAGTAGGCAAGGAACACTGTGATCTGGACCAGGTCGTCGCCGCCGCCCTTCACGTACGTGCGCTGGACCAGGCGGTTGGTTTGGAGGACGTCGGCAAACCGCCCGACGTCGGCGGTGGTCGCGACCGTCCAGCCGTCCGCGGCGGCGGGCAGGACGGCGCTCCAGTCGGGCGGCGGCCGGTCCGCCGGGGGGCCCGGGCGCGTGTGGATGACGAAGAACGCCGCCACGGCGCTGGTCAGCACGAGGAGTCCGGCGAGCACGGCCTGGCTGGCGAAAAGGGCGCGGCCGGGTGGCGGAGCGGCCGCCGAGGCGGGAGCGCCCCGGGCCGCCGTGTCGGGGCGTCGCGCCAGCAGGAAGGCGAGGCCGGCGAGGAGGGCGGCGGTGACGACCAGGACCGCGTAGCCGGTCGCGCTGTGCCAGAAGCCGCCGATGCCGACGCCGGCATTGGCCAGCAGAGTGAGGGTGAGCGAGCGCAGAAAGTTCATCCCGATCGCCAGCGGCGCCGCGACAAGCACGAGGAACGCCCGCGCCCACGGCCGGCCCACCCACAGCGCCGAAAACAGCAGCGCGGCGAAGACGCAGGAGACCAGGCTGCGGATGCCGCTGCACGCCTCCTCGACGCCGACGGTCGCGCCGGCCAGCTCGATGATGTTGCCGTGCTGGCGCGCCGCCACGCCCAGGACCTGGAGGGCGCCCAGCACGTGGCCGGTAACCCAGCTCTGCAGCGCGAGGGTGAGATGGGTGTACGTCCCGGGCGGCATCGGTGCCGCGAGCAGCCACAGCAGCGCGGCGCTGACGGTGATCCAGTTAAGCGGCCAGAACGACACCGGCGCCTGCGAGAGCGCGGCCAGGGCGGCCAGCCACGTGGCGCCATAGGCCGCGGTGACCATGAAGAAGACCAGGTTGTGCGCCCAGCCCAGCGAGACCGCGAAAAGTCCGGCCATGACGAGCGCGGCCAATGCGGCGAGCGCGAGCGCCGAGGTCGCGGCCAGCGCCGCCGCCCCGCCGCGGGGATGCCGCCCCGGCTCGCTGCGGTGGCCGAGCACCAGGACTCCGAGGAAGATCACGGGCATGAAAAGCCCGTGCGCCAGATCCGGATTATGGAGCCACTGCGGCAGGAGATAGAGACTGAGCGCGGCGGCTTGGGCGCCCAGCAGGATGACGTTGAACGCCGTCAGGCGCCGCACGGCCGGGGCCCGGCTGGCGGCACCGGACTCCTCCGAAGCGGATGGCGGGACCGGCCCGGTCATGGCGGTGACCCCAGCTTGATCGCCACGGCGGGCGGCGAGTCGTCGAACCGGTCATAGAGCGCGTACACCATGTCGACTGAAACCCCGGGCAGGCCCGGCAGTAGGTTCTCCAGCTTTGCGCCCGGCTCCTTTCCCTGGAAAAAGGCGGTCACCGTTTCGAGCTGCGGCAGGCGCGCGCCGGAAAGTTCCCGCAACTTTGCCTCGGCCGTGTGCAGCTTGGCCCAGTCCTTCGCCGTGCCGCACGCCATGAGGTAGGAGGTATAGCCGGCAAAACTTGCGGCGTCCGCGGGCAGGCGGGAACGGTCGAGGCAGGCCGCCAGCGCGTCCAGCAGACCGGCGTCGGGGTGCCGGACCAGATGGACGCAGATCAGGTCCAGCTCGCGCGCGTTGACGGGACTCTGCTGGAGCCGCTGCCGGAGCAGGTCCTGGCGGCCGAGCGCGGCGGCGATGTCCAGCCGGAGGCGGAACGCGTCGGCGTCGGCGATGCGCTTGGCGGCCCCGTAGCGGTCGAGCAGCGCGAGCGCGTCGCCGGCCCGCCCGAGTTCGATCAGCCGGCTGACCTGGAAATAGTGGGGGAACGGGCCGGCGTCATCCGGCAGCGGGGCGGCGAGTCCGGGGAGCACCTTGGCGCCCTGACCCTGGCGGATGGCGAGCTCGGTGTTGATGAGGGCGACGTCGGCCGGCGGCAGGGCGTTCGTGCGCGCGGTCGCCAGATCCTGCAGGGGCCGCTCGTCGTGGGTGTGGCGTGTGAGGAAGAACAGCGCGTGGAGCCACGCGGGACGCTGCTTCGGATCCTGCGCGACGCGATCCGCGACCAGCCCGACGGCGGGTTCAAACCGGCCCTGCACCAGCAGAAATCGGAACCAGGTCTCCGCGGTCGCCGTCCGCCGCGCCGGATGATCGCGCATCAGGGCGGAGAAGATCCGGTCGGCGACGCCGGGCTGGCCGAGGGCCATGAGCTGGGCGAGTTCCAGGCCGGCCTCGTAGTTGCG